>CAINMH010000144.1 GCA_903850745.1 uncultured bacterium | reverse complement strand
TCAAGAGCGGCGCGTCAATCCTCGCCTACATTTGCCAAGCGAGGGAATGATGGCGGACAAGCAGATCCTCGAGCAGATCACGGTCGATCTTGACAAGATCGCAAAGAAGGCAGGCGTGACAGTCGCGCAGGCTCGCAATGAATACCTAAACCGGCTCTCGCTTGAGGTCGTCAAAGGCACGCCAGTGAAGACCGGGAGGCTCAGGGCTTCGTGGTTCCTCTCCCCGACACTCACTGGGGCGCCTGGCGCTTCCGCAGGCGAGGTTACCGCGGGCGCGCCGGGAGCGACGCTCGCTCGCTTGTCCGGGCAGTCTGGTGCACTCGCGAACCTCGACGGCTCGGTCTACCTCCTGAACGGCGCGAACTACGCGATCTTCGTCGAGGCGCGCACGCAGTTCTTGCGGAAGGTGCTCGCGCGCTCGAAAGCGATCGCCGCCGACGTCGTGACCGAGATCAAGAACATCAAGGCGACGGGGATCCCATGACCGTTATGCAAGACATCCGCGCGGCGCTTGAACAGCAGATCGCCAACGTCTCGGGGATCCCTTCGTCGGGCAACCGCGCTTGGGAGAACGTCCGCTTCACGCCTACGACCAACACGGCTTGGGTGCGCATGGCGCTCATCCCCGTGACAAGCCGCCCCGCCGTTCGAGGGCCCAGCCCGCAGATCCGGCACGACGGGACATTCCTCGTTACCGCGCATCTGCCGGAAGGATTGGGGCCGTCCGGTGCCGATGCGCTGGCTGACGCGATCCGTGCAGCCTTTACAGTCGACACTGGCCTGACATCTGGCGGCGTCACTGTGCGGTTCAACTATTCCGAGCGCGGGGTCGCCGTGCTCGACACGCCGTGGTATATCGTCACGGTGTCAATTTCGTGGTACACCTACACCAGCTCATAACAGGAGGGCTTAGAAATGCCGTTTGCACAGGGCTCCAGAACTCAGCTCGCCTATATCGCGGAGAGCACTTATGGCACGACGCCATCAACGCCCGCGATGGTGGAGGTCCCGTTCGTCACGCACTCGCTTGACCTCACCAAGACGCGCGTGCAGTCGGCTCAGATCACGGCAGATCGTATGCCGCGCATTGATCGTCACGGACAGCGCACCGTCACCGGCGACATCGCCGTCGAGATGCGTCCGGCCGATTACGATTGGCTGCTTGAGGGTGCGCTGTTCGGGGCGTTCGCATCGAACATTCTGAACACAGGCACGACCGTTAAATCGTTCACCGTCGAGGACGGCGCGCTGGACGTCACGCAGTATCGCGCCTTCACGGGCTGCATGGTCAACACTATGCAGATGTCGATCGCGCCGAACCAGATGACGACCGCGACCTTCGGGATCATCGGCCGGAACATCACGCAAAGCGCGACCCCCCTCGACGCGAGCTTGACTGCCGCATCGAACAACGAGCCCTTCGACAGTTTCTCGGGAGCGATCACCGAGGGCGGATCCGCGATCGCCTTTGTCAACTCGATCGACTTTACGCTCAACAACAACTTGAACCCGATTTTCGTTCTCGGCGCAGTCCAGACGCCGCAGATGGAGTTCGGGATGTCGACGCTCGAGGGGACGATGACGGTCTTCTATCAAGACGCCGTCCTCATCAACAAGTTCTTGAACGAGACCGAGAGCTCGCTGCAGATTGTCCTTGATGACCGCGTTGCCGGTCTGGGATACACGCTTCTCATGCCCAGGATCAAGATCAACGGCGCGGCAGTCCCGGTCGGAAGTCCGGCGTCTCGCCTTATCACGCTGCCGTTCGTCGCTTTGCGGGACAGCACGACCGGCACGCAACTCCGGATCACCAGAACCGTCTGATTATAGGGGGAAAAAATGGCAGCGAATTACGTTGATCTTTCGTCTGGTTTGGCTCGTGACTGGATCCCGGTTACTCCCAACAACAGCACGGATAACATGGGGATCAGTGCACAAAACCAAGTCATCGGCTTCTATGTGACTGTCGGCGGCGCCGTAGTTTTCACGGTAGACGGGACTGATCGCACAGTAACGTTCCCGTCTAACTTCTATGTGACTTGCTCCAATGTGACTCGGATCAAAGCAACTGGTACTACCGCTACTGGTATTCACTCTCTGGTTATCTAAGGATTAACCAATATGCCCTCTATTGCTCTTCCTGTGTCCCTTAGAGGGCAACTCCTTTCTGGTTATAGGTTCAACCCCGTCTCCCTGTTCTCTGCTGGTGAGCAAGGCATCTGGCTTGACCCTTCCGACCTGACCACCATGTTCCAAGACCGTGCTGGGACTACGCCTGTGACTACACCGGGACAGACTGTTGGTCTGCGGTTGGATAAGTCCAAGGGGCTGACGCTGGGTGCGGAGTTGGTTACGAATGGAGATTTCTCGTCGGGAACTGGCTGGACGCTTGGCACTGGCTGGGCCGTTTCTGGTGGGCAGGCTACTTTTACCGCGACTGGCGCAAACTCTGCTCTCACAACGGTTGCGACAGCGGCTGCTGTTTCTGGCCGGACGTATGAAATCAGATACACTGTCGTCTCCAACACCCTGAACGCAGGTGCCTTGAGGCTCGGGGGTTTTAGCAGCGCCTCGTATTCCTCCGCATTCCAAACGCTCCCTTCAACGGTTGGCAACCAGATTTTCCGCTTTCAGTCTGTTCCCTCTGGAGTGGGGACGGTTCTGGATTTCTGGGTGACAAGCACAGCCACATCCGGCTCAATCACCATCGACAACATCTCCGTCAAGGAACTCCTCGGCAACCACGCAGTAGCCCCCACGGATGCAGCCCGCCCCACGTACGGGATTGAGCCTAAGACTGGGCGGAGGAATTTGCTCCTTGCAACTGACACTATGGCCACCCAGAGCCTTACTGTGACAGCCGTAGCGCACACTCTGGCGTTCACTGGAACAGGTACTGTCACGCTCACTGGGGCGTCTATAGCAGGGCCTCTAATAGGTACTGGGGCAAGCAATAGGGTTAGTCTGACTTTCACCCCTACAGCCGCAAGCCTGACGCTAACGGTTGTCGGAAGCGTTACCTTGGCACAACTCGAAGTAGGATCAACAGCAACAGCCTACCAGCGCGTAGGGACTGCCTTTGACGTTACTGAGGCTGGTGTACCTACCGTCCACTATGTCCAGTACGACGGCGTTGACGATAGTTTTGCGACACCTACGATTACCCCCGGCATTGATAAAGCGCAGGTGTTTGCTGGTGTGCGGAAGTTGAGTGATGCTGCGAGGGGAATTATTGCCGAATTTGGCCCTGACGGGCAACCGGGTAGACTTATTCTGCAAGGCCCTTCGGCAAATGCTACCTCTAATTACGGGTTTTCTTCTTTTGGTAGCACCTTCGTTTCCACTACTACTCCGCAAAGCTACGCGGCTCCGATCACAAACGTCATCACTGGTCTTGGTGACATCTCCGGCGACCTCGCAACGCTGTATGCTAACGGAACCCAAGTCGCGCAATCTGTCGCAAACCAAGGCACAGGCAATTATCTGGCCTATCCGCTCTACATTGGTCGCCGTGGCGGCACCTTGCTACCCTTCAACGGAAGAGACTATGGCCTGATCGTCCGCTTCGGGGCTAACCTCGATGCTTCGACCATCACCGCAACGGAAACCTATCTGGCATCTAAAACCTCCGAGGTGACACTATGATTTCAGCAGTCCTGATCCTCCCAGCAGCCTACAGACAAGCAGGTAACGACCTCTCGGCTGAAATGGGCTGGCAACCAGTAGACGCAGACCCCGGCACCTACAGCGTCCCTCTGATGACTGCTGATGTCCTGACCCACTGGGGGTGCCGTGCAGACGTGACGCAGACGTTCATCGACATGGTGGAAAACCCTACGCCAGAAACCCAGCCTCTGATTGATGTGCTGATCTATGATTTCCGGGTGACTGGTGATCCCTACACACACTTCATGGATATTCTTGCCCAAAACGGGCTGGCTTTAACGGATAACAGGGAAATCTGATGGACCTCTACGACCTCACATTCCGCGACACCTACACCTATCAGGTCTTGCACCCTATCACGAAGCACTCCGTTCCTAACGATGACGGATCTCCGCAATGGATCGAGCTCTACGGTGCCGACACCAAGCACTATCGAAATGCGCTCGCTGAGGTGGCGCGTCTCGGCATTGAGGATCCGACCGAGAAGCTGATCGCGTTCCTGGCCAGGATTACGGCGCGCTGGTCGATCACCGCCGGGGGCAAGCGCCCGAATGTAACGGACGCCGCCGAGATTTACCCGAAGTTCCCGTCGTGGCTGCGCGATGACGTTTTTGCGGCAGCATCGACCCGCGCAAATTTTTTCGTCGAGACCTCGGCGAGCTCCTAAAGCACGCCGAGGGCGTCTTCCGGCTCTCGCAGAAGGACAAGGACGGGATCTCGTTGCGCGAGCATTACGAGCATGTTGAGAAGACGACCGGGATCCGACCGCACGAGCTCGACATCCCGCCATTGCCGAAGACGACCAGCGAGTTGTGGGCGACGTTCTTGCGGCTTCACCGCTCACGACAGGCTGACGCACCGATAGTCTTTTCCGAGGTCTTGGCGTATAGTCACCTCACCGGGCGGATCTTCACGCCCCTCGAGGTCGACACGATCTCGGAACTCGATGCTTTGTGGCACCAAGAGAGGGCAAGGACGTGACGGACATCGTATCTCTGGGCGTCGAGGTTCAAACCAAGGGCGCGGCGCAATCCGCACAGCAACTCGGGCAATTTCAGAACGCGGCAAAGGGCGCGGCAGGCTCGGCCGACAAGCTGGAGGATCAACTCAACGGGCTCGCCAGCGCGCAAGGCAAGGTCACGACCGCAGGGGGTCCGATTGCTGGAGCGATGGG
>CAINMH010000143.1 GCA_903850745.1 uncultured bacterium | reverse complement strand
TGCCCCAGTACCACCAGTGCCCGGAGAACGACGAGTTCTGGGGCGAGGGCTTCACCGATTGGGACAACGTCAAGAAGGCCAAGCCGCTCTTCGAGGGCCACCGCCAGCCCATCCTGCCGAGCGATGAGGTTGGCTTCTACGACCTCAAGGACCCCGAAGTCCTCCGCAGGCAGGCAAAGATGGCCAAGGACCACGGCATCGACGGCTTCGTCTTCCACCACTACTGGTTCGACGGCAAAAAGGTCCTCGACACCCCGATCAACAACTGGCTCGCAGACCCGATCATCGACCTCCCGCTCGCCATCTGCTGGGCCAACGAGCCCTGGACGAGAAGGTGGGACGGCCTGGACCAGGACGTGCTCATCCCGCAGACCTACGGCAAGGACTGGGCCAACAGGTTCTGGGGCGACATCGCACCCTTCCTCAACGACCCCCGCTACATCAGGGTCAACGGCGCCCCGATGCTCGTCATCTACCGGCTCGGCGAGATCCCGAACGCAATCGAAGCCATCGACGTGTGGCGAAAGCGAGCGGCAGATGAAGGCCACCCCGCGCTGCACCTGCTCGCGGTCGCGCCATCCCGTGAAATCGAAGAACTGAATTGGGACGTGCTGGAACAAATTGACGGACTCGTGGATTTCCCTCCGGGATCAAACATCTGCTTAAAGAGCCTGATCACCCGCCTGTCGCCGCACGATGAGTTGCAGGGTGATTTCATGTCGTATCACGCGGCAACAAACACAGGCGATGCATCTCAGAGAATTGGTAATCAGCGTCAGGCGGGAATCATGCCGGGCTGGGACAACACGGCTCGCCGGGGTGCGGCGGCGTATGGGTTTCTCGGATCTAGTCCTGTGATTTGGCGCAGGACCATCGCAAGGCCTGCAACTGCAACGGCGTCGGCTTCTGAATGCATGCTGTTCATCAACGCTTGGAATGAATGGGCTGAGGGCGCCTCAGTCGAGCCAAACCAGCGCTTCGCCACTGGGGGGCTTGCGTCGATCAGTGACGCGGCAGGTGCCTTCCGCCGATGACCTCGCGGAGAATGCGTGATGAGACGTGGACTTGCATTGTTGGGCATTACCGGCGTGCCGAGAGGAGTCTCCTACCTAGAGTATTTGGAGGACCGGCATGTTGGTGTTGATGAACCCCTCGCGACGCCCCATGGCCGACGTCGGCTGAGGAAGATGTCGTCCGGATGATTCACGAACGCAACGACACGGCAAGCCTGCCGATTCTCGTTAGGAGTGTCGGGTGTTTGTGCAGCCTCGTGAGGCGGGTGCGACCTGCCACGCCATGTGCTTTGTCAACCGGTAAAGAGTCCCGCTTCCCCGCGCCCGCGGCAGCTGAGCAGCGCATTTGGCATGTGGTGGGCCTACTTCCTGTAACCAGCTCGCCGCACTTGGTTCGGAATCAATGATCGGCTGGGTGGGCCAATGAACCTGCATTGGCACTGAGCAATCGAATAAGGCGCCGTAGCAACGACGCCCACTGCGAATCCGGAAGGAGTTACATTGACCTCGATCAAAGGGCTGCGTGAGAAGCGCAGAATATATCGGATGGTTCGCGAGAACTTCGACAAACAGTTCTACTTGGCGCAAATGGACGGCGGCATTCCCGTGGGCATCGATCCAGTCCGCCACTATTGCGTCAGGGGATGGCGCCAAGGGTACGATCCCACGTCATGGTTTTCGTCAGAAAACTATCTTGACGAAAACCCAGACGTTCGTGGTGCCGAAGTAGTCCCGTTCGTTCACTACCTCACGAACGGTAGCAATGAGGGCCGGCGACCACGTCCCTCGAGCCGATTGCGGGCCGCCAGCGAACGCCCTCCAGCCCAGATTCACGACTGGGCGAATAATATTGAATTTCGAGAAGCCATCAAGGCCGAATTCGATGCCGATTGGTATGTGCGCCGTTACCCGGATGTAGCCAGTCTTGGCCTCGATCCGTTCGAACACTACCTGGAGTACGGACTCCTCGAAGGGCGCGACCCGAACAAGAACTTCGATAACTACTTCTACAGTCTGCGGCACCCTGACGTGGCAGCATCGGGCGTACCCGGCTACGTGCACTTCATTACGGCCGGGCGGCTTGAAGGACGATCATCGGCCCTGCGGCTGGATGAACTTGCAGATCCTTGGTTCGCGCAGATAAACCAGCCACTCCGAGCGATCATTGAGAGCCGCGAAATCAAGTCGATAGATGCTCTATATATTGTTCCGGAAGGCATGGGCGAGTCGCGCCGCTATCGTGTAGCCAACGTTGTTTGCGCCTTTCGACAGCTCGGCCGTTCCGTCGTTGTCTTACCGGAGGAGTTGGCCCCGCTTGCAGTTGGCAACGGATGGGAACCCGACTGTACTGTCGTCTTCCGATGCCCGGCATGGTCCTGGACCATCGCTGAACTCTCGGACTACATTCGCGGTTTGGGTAAGTCGCTTGCCTTTGATGTGGACGATCTGGTCTTCTCTCCGGAGACCCTTGACAGCATCGATGCCTACCGAAGATTGTCCGACGCCGGCAAACACGCCTACCTGCGCGGGGTCATCGGCTACCGCGACCAAATCCTACTGAGCGACTTTGTGCTTGTTCCGACGATATCCCTTGCGTCTGAGGTTGAGAAACTCAACGTGCCCGCACGGGTACTGCCCAACACTCTGGATAGACACCAGATGGAGATTTGGCGCACGCAAGCAGTTCGAACTAACTCATATTCTAAGGATAGTGTCGTCGTCGCATATTTCTCTGGAAGTAAGACTCACCAGAATGACTTCGTACAGTGTGCCAAAGCCCTGCAATGGCTCTTGAAGTGCAATCCAAACGTCCACCTCCTCCTGGTGGGTCACCTGGACCTCGGTCCGGAATGGAGCGAATTCGATAGTCGCATCAAGCGCATAAGCATGTTGCCCTACCTAGCGCAGTCGCGAATGTTTCGCGACGTCGACATCAATATTGCTCCTCTTGAATTGACACCCTTCAACGACGCAAAGAGTGAACTGAAGCTCTTCGAAGCCGGCTTGGCGAAGGTGCCAACCATTGCCTCGCCCACGTCCCCGTACGCCACCTTCATCCGGGATTCTCGAGGGGGACTGCTTGCCTCCAACGAGGCTGAATGGCGCGCAGCTCTCTGGAAACTGACCACCAAGCCCGGTCTGCGGTCGAAGTTGGGCTCCCGCGCTCGAACATTCGCGCTCGAGCGCTTTTCGTCCGAAGCAATCGCCCGCGAAATAGTCCGGCAGGTCCTGGGTTCAGGTGCTGTGCCTTACAGCGATCACCACGCCGCCCAAGTTCCTATGCCAGTCCGATTTGACTGGATAGTTCCGGGATACTCACCGGGGAGTGGCGGCCACCGCAATATCTTTCGACTGGTTAGTGGGCTCGAGCAGCGCGGACATACGGTGAGGCTGTGGTTCACCAATACGGAGATGTCCGCAAACCAACTAAAGGAGGCAATCAATCGGGATTTCTATCCATTTCACGGCCACGTCGACAGGTACGAGGGTTATTTGCCGCAGACCGACGTTCTCGTGGCCACGCATTGGTCTACAGCATGGGTCGCTAGAACGCATGAGCGCAATGCGAAACTACCGGTCTACCTAGTCCAAGATTACGAGCCAAGCTTCAGCCCGGTTGGGTCGGACTACTTGCTCGCCCGAGAGACCTACCGGTGGGGGTTTCACACGATCTGCAGCGGTCCCTGGATCGCCACCAAGTTGAGAAGGAATTTCGGTGTCTCTGCCGACTTTTTCCACTTCCCGATTGACGCATCGACGTACCGACTCCTCCCCGATCGACGGGTAGGCACCGAAGGGTCGAAAAGAGTCCTATTCTTTGCCAGACCCGAGATGGCCCGACGCTGCTTCGAGTTGGGTGCCGCCGTGCTGGAGGAACTGGCGAAGCTGGACCCCGAAATTGAAGTGGTCACGTATGGGTCGGATGCTGCGTTGAGTCAACTCAGCTCTCGATTCACTAATCTCGGACTACTCGAAGGCCGCAAGCAACTAGGCGAGCTCTACAACTCAGCAACGGTAGGGCTTGTATTCTCAACGACGAATCCGAGTTTGGTGCCTTTTGAGATGATGGCGTGCGGTCTTGTGGTCGCGGATCTCGCCACGGGTGGGCTAGCCGCCAAATATGGCTCAGATGCGTGTGTGCTGGGCCTCCCGGTTGATCCACGCCTCGCCGCTATAGACCTCTACCTTGCGATGAAGGACGAAGCCGGATTGGACCGGCGCCGACAGGAAGGACTGCGCCTTGCCAGTTCGCACCCAGGTGAGGGTGAAATCGTCGACATCTTTGAGAAATCAGTTCTCAAAGCGTTCGCAGCAAGATCGCTCGCGTGACTTCGCAAGGGCAAGATTGCCGTCTGCATGGATCCACTGGGTTGCGTGGGCATCAGTGGGTGCTCAGACGAGTGTCATGCACGAATGATGGGCGTGCCGTGAGTGCCCGGCCACGGGCGGCCGTGACTCCTCATGTTCAGGGGTGCACGTCCTTTGCTGGGCTGAGTGCCAGTGCAGAGCGGCGGGGCCAGCACAAGTGACCAGGCGCCAGGCGAAAGGGATAAGTAGAGTTTCGAGCTGTTTCAGTCAAGGAGTTGCGCAATGGATCTGAGCCTTGAGGTATTCCGTCGTGCCGACTGTGCACTCCGCCTATGCGAGATATTCGGATACGTGCCTGCTGGGGACCGCGACAGCCTCTACGGCATGATGGGAACTTTCCCAAATGCATACGACGGCACCGGGCACATTAGCTTGGCAGAGGATGTCTGCACCCTGGAAGTAGCAGTGGTAGCTGCTGTGTGGCACTCGGGCATTCAGACCACAGACTACAACCGCCTTGATGTTGAAGGCTTGCTCCCGTTCGTCAGCGCGGAAGGAGTGCCGTGGTACGGACCGGATCCTTCACCGCGTAGCATACCCTTTGTTCATGCTGCACTGAAGGTGCACCTGATTGATCGCAACGAACTGAGTGAGTTGCGAAAGCCCGTGACAAAAGCGCGAGCGACATCCCTGCTTCTTGCGGCCAGGCTCCTCAGCGAGGCGGCGAGCGCCACGGGAGGGCGAGCTTCGGACGAGGCGTGGGCCTTCCTGTCCAAAGCCGAGGATCTAGAGGAGTTTGACTCCGCCGCACGTTGTGTCATTGTTGGTCGAGGGTATCCCCCAGGACCGCTGCCGGAAATCCTTCAGAGCTGTTTGGTGTTGGACCTACGAGGCCCCGCACCGCGGGTGCTACGGCATGGTGGCGGTCGCATGGGGATGGGCCGGCAGGACTACTTCCCGCTTGGGCCGCTGCTAACGGCGCTGGACGCGTCGGTGTTCGTGCCCGAATGGTCTTTGGACCATCAGGCTCAGGCGGTGCATGGGACTGTAGAGTCATGCTCGTCCACCGTGAACGCGGTCGGATTATGGGGCACTGCATTAAGTCACAGAGCAGGGGCTCGAGTTTGGGGTGGTTTTCTGGATGTAGGAAATCGCGGGGGTGAAGACGCGCAGCTTGTCGGGCTTGAGATCGACGTAAAGAATTCGGCTCAGCCTGGCGAGCACCCGAACCACTCAAAAGTGGGGCTACAGATCGTTGGCATGGGCCCCGCCTCAAACACAAACGCGATTGAGGTTCTTGCCAGCGAAGGTGGTCAATGGGCGAACGGAATCCTGTTCGCATCGGATTCGATTGCAGCGAATGGAACCATTATTGGTTGTTCATCCGCGGGTCCATTCGGCCGCGGGATTGATTTCGCCGCGACGCAGTTCGTGGATAGCGCTGTGCGACTCTCAACAGGCAGTCGTGTCGTTTGGATCGACGACTCGGGCCAAGTGGGTGGCATCTGGGCCGAGGGATCGGGGAACAGTGCGAAGTTGGTGCTGCAGGGAGGTTCCGGTGGAATTGAGTTTCGTGACGTCAACGGTTCGACCCTGATGTGCTTGCCGGGAGGGGCGGTCTCGGGTACAGCCGCTACTGGCTTCGAGGCGTCGAGGGATGCAGTGGCTCCGAGTGAGGTCGTGATCAGCCTCATCCCTGAAATGCCTCACTTGTCGATGGAATCGATCGCGGCGTCGATGGACTGGGCGAGCGTTGGAGGCCTTTTGCCCGCCAACCTCAATGTTGAGGCCAGTGGTGTCACGGTGATTTGTCACGTCGAACTCAAGTCGCGCAGCGAGGCCCAAGCCAGGCTCGCCATTGCCAGCAATTGGCGGAAGGATCCTAACTCCCACGTCGCCGAAGCTTGGTTCACTCTGGCGAGCGGCTGGCAGTTGATTCATGTGGCTTGTGATGCGCTGACTCCGTTGCGAGGTAAGGCGGATTTATGCGCAGTCGACTTCATCCAAGTCTCGTTGCCGTCCGCCATTGCTGTCGAGGATCTAATCGCGTTCGCGGTCCTCCGTAGCGGGCTGCCTGTTGAATTCGAACACGATTGAGTCGCTGTGGGCTGGCTAGAAAGAATGAGCCGGTGCGGCAATTGGAGACCTTCACCGACTCATCCACGAGGCCGGTCGTGACGAACTTGTTGCACCCGGGTTCCGCAGTACGTGGACACGTGGATAGCCGATTCCTCATGGAGCGCAGGGCTTTTGACGATTTCGGGCGATGAGGGTCGTGTGTCCACGCCCGCCGAGGGCCTCTGGAGGCATGTTTTCCCTGCTCAGAGGGGGTGCAGCGAAGTGATCCGGGGCGGCATGGGGACCTTGCAGGCGGAAAAGTTAGGCCCGTTGCGCGTCCGTGGGCTGGGTCGACTGGACGACGGTTCCGGCGGTGCCGGTCAGGGTCACGGCGGCCATGCGGTCCATCTCGCGGGCGATCCGCGCCCACGTGTCGCCGGTCGCCTGCTCGGCGACACGGACGAGGAGCAGGGCGAGCCAGCAGATGAGGATATGCGCGCGGATGCGTGTCTCGAGCCGGTGGAACACCGGCCGGAGCATGAGGGTGGACTTCATGTCCCGGAAGCCGCGCTCGGCGCCCGGAGGTTCTTGTAGCCCAGCGCGATCTCGGCGGGCGTCATGTGCTGGTCGGACGTTGAGAGCAGGTACTTGCCGCCCGCTTCTCCTCGGCGGCGATGGCAGCCGTACCGGTGACCAGTCGCGCGGTGGAGGTCTGGCGCAGCCACCGCTTGAACGTGACGTGGTCGCGCAGGGCGCATTCGGCTCGGGCGTGACCGGCGAGTTCCCCCTCGAGACGTGACGTGGCCTTGGCGGTGGTCGCGCTCTTCAGCTCGGTCGTGGCCACGGCCCGCGCCTTGGCGATACGCTCGAGCTCGGCGGTCACCGAGCCGACTGCCTGGTCGCGGGTCGCCTTGTCCTTGGCCGCCTGTGCGGCGAGCGCGCAGATGACCCGGCGGACGCCGGGGGTGGAGTCGATCTTCGCCTCCTTCACGTGGAGGTGGTAACCCGCGACGGTGAACCGGCCCTGCCGGGACAACGCCTCGGCGGCGTCGCCGGCCTTGTCCCGCATCCGCTTCCCGGCGACCGGCTGCCCGCCGCCCTTGCGCAGGCAGCCCGGGTTCGCGTTCGAGGAGAACCCGCGGCCGGCGACCGTGACGACCCGGCCGAGCTTCCAGTCCCGCATCCCGTCGCGGACCACCGGGGAGCACGCTGGTGTCGCTGGTGTTCCCGGGCCAGGACCAGACCCGCACCCAGATGCCCTCCTTGGTCACGGCCAGCCCGATGACGACCTGGGGGAGGTCGGGCCGGTGGTCCTTGGAATGCCCGTAGCGCCGCAAGCCCCG
>CAINMH010000142.1 GCA_903850745.1 uncultured bacterium | reverse complement strand
TCGCATGCACGTGGATCATGTCACCAGGACCGATCAACTCTTCACCCAAGACCTCTACACCCGCGCCGAAACAGTCCTCACCCAAGCCGAATACCTCACCCAGCGCTACCACGTCGTCATCGCCAACCCCCCATACATGGGCAGCGGCAGTATGGGCGGCCAACTTTCTGAGTACGCGAAGACGGAATACCCCGCTTCGCGAAGCGATCTCTTCGCGATGTTCATTGAGCGATGCATGGCTCTTGCTACTACGAATGGCATGGTTGCCATGGTCACTATGCAGTCCTGGATGTTCCTGAACGGATTCGAGGGGGTGCGGCGAGCGATTCTTGCGTCTAGTCGGATTGCATCAATGGCTCATCTTGGAGCTGGCGCATTCGACACTTTGGCGGGCGAGGTGGTTTCGACAACGGCGTTCGTCATGAACAAGTCCAGCCGTGGGACGGGTCACTTTGTGCGTCTTGTTGGGCTAGGTGACTCTGGTCGAAAGGCGTCAGCACTACTCAACCCAGACATCCGTTCGACACTCGAATTCCGCCGCACTTCTGAATACTTCGAAAGGCTGCCTGGCGCGGCCGTCATCTACTGGTTTGCGGACGACTTGGCTTTCCTATTTGATTCGTGTCCTTCAGTGGCGACTTCCTTCTCTCCCATGAATGGCATGACCACTGGCAACAATGCCCAGTTCGTCCGGTACTGGTATGAGGTCGGCCTTGGGCGCACTTGCTTTGACGCGGTTGATGAGTCATCAGCCGCCACGACCGGTGCACGCTGGTTTCCTTACAACAAGGGGGGCGGCGGCGCACGTAGATGGTATGGGAATACCGAATTTCTGGTTGATTGGGAAGAGTCAGGTCGGCGAATAACCGAGTACGGGCATGCATTTCTGCGTGGTAGACGCAACTACTTTCGACCGATGATCACTTGGTCCAAGATCAATACCGGTCGTCCGGGGTTCAGATATTTGCCGCAAGGCTTCCTTTTCGACGTTGCAGGAATGGGTCTCTTTGCCGACGACCGAAACTCCGAAGCGTCAGTCAGGAAATTGCTTGGTTACTTGAATTCGAGTGTCGCAGTTCAGCTGCTGGCTGGGCTCTCCCCGACACTCAATGTTGAGTCTGGACAGGTGGGATCGCTTCCCTTGCCCGATTTGGCGAACATGGATGAGAAAGTCGTCGCAGATCTCGTACGCCTCCAGGAAGATGAATGGAACTGGCGAGAGACCGCTTGGGGCTTCGAGCGTCCGCTGGTGCTGCAGGGAACAAGACCGGGTCCACTTCAGCATTGGCTCGTTGGAGTCCTCGAAGAGCAAGGGAAAGCGCAGGATCTCGTGCGCGAACTTGAGCTAGAGAATGAGCGTTGTGCGGCCTCGACTCTGGATGTCCAGCAGTACACTCAGTTCACGTCACCAGAGGCGGAGAATCTCGGTATCGCTGCATTGGTGTCCGAACTGGCCTCGTACGCGGTCGGCTGCATGTTTGGCCGCTACAGCCTTGATGAGCCAGGCCTGATCCTCGCGGATCAGGGCGCAACTCTGCAGGACTACCTCGCGAAAATCCCTGAGCCCACCTTCACCCCTGATGCGGATAATGTGATTCCGATCGTGGATGGTGATTGGTTTGAGGATGACATTGTTGCCCGGTTCCGCGAGTTCTTGCGTGTGTCGTTTGGCGAGGAACATTTCGAGGAGAATCTTCGTTTTGTGACAGTGACTCTCGGTGTGAAGGATCTGCGGGACTACTTCGTGAAGTCCTTCTACAAGGATCATGTTCAGCGTTACAAGAAGCGCCCGATTTATTGGCTGTTCTCAAGTCCTAAGGGCTCGTTCAATGCCTTGATTTATATGCATCGGTACAACCCGTCGACGGTCTCAACGGTGCTGAACGAGTACTTGCGTGAATACAAGGCGAAGCTTTCTGCCAGTCTTCAGCATCACGAGCGGCTCGCCGTTGGGGCAGGTTCAGCCAAGGAGCAGGCGGTTGCCGCCAAGGAGGCAGATCGCCTTCGTAAGGTGATTCTCGAGTTAGATGAGTATGAGCATGATGTGCTCTATCCTCTAGCAAGCCAGCAGATTGCAATTGACTTGGATGATGGAGTAAAAGCCAATTACCCGAAATTCGGTGCAGCCCTGAAGAAAATCCCCGGCCTGGAAACTACCGATGAGTAGGCGTTCATGTTCAGTGGAAAGCCGCTGATGGATACGTCTGTGTTGCGTTCCTTTGCTGTGTCGGCTCGTGTGGGTTTGTTGCGGGATGTGTCTGCTCGTTTGGTGGGTGTGTTGGCTCCGGGTTCGGCGGAGCGGGTTGAGGTTCCGGGTGTGGTGGCAGCGTTGGAGGCTGCTATCTCGGCGGCGGGTGGTGGTGATGTTGGTCGTGCTGTAGTGGTGGATCGTGTGGCGTATACGTGGTTTAACCGAATTGTTGCGTTGCGGTTTATGGATGCTAATGGGTTTACGGGTGTGGGTGTGGTCTCTCCTCAGTTAGGGCAGCAGATTGGTCAGCCTGAAGTGTTGGCCGATGCAAAAGCCGGTCAACTCGATTTAGAGGTGGTGTCAACCAAGGGCCGTGAACTTATAGCTGCGCTGTTGAATGGTTCTCGGAGGAGTTCGGATGCTCAGGGTGAGGCGTACGGGGTTTTGCTTGCGGAGTATTGCCGGCATTGGAATCGGGTCATGCCATTCATGTTTGAACGCGCTGGTGATTTCACGGAACTCTTAATCCCTGCGAACTTGTTGGCTCCTGATTCGCTGTTGGTGAAGGCGAACGAGGTGATGACCGCTGAGGTGTGTGCTGATGTGGAGGTCATCGGCTGGCTCTATCAGTTCTATATTTCCGAGCGCAAAGACGAAGTCTTCGCGGGGTTTAAGAAGGGCAAGAAGGCCGGTGCGAAGGAGATTCCAGCTGCTACCCAGTTGTTCACCCCCGACTGGATTGTGCGCTACCTCGTTGAGAATTCATTGGGGCGTCTTTGGTTGTTGAACAATCCGCGGTCGAAACTTGCAGATCAAATGGACTACTACATCGCCCCAGTCGATGAAGAAACCGACTTCCTAAAAATCACCAGTCCCGAAGAACTCAAGATCATGGATCCGGCATGCGGGTCCGGTCACATGCTCACCTACGCCTTCGACCTGCTGTGTGCGATCTACGAAGAAGCCGGATACGCACCGGCAGACATCCCCGGATTGATTCTTTCCAAGAACCTCTACGGCGTGGAGATCGATCAACGGGCCGGTTCGCTCGCAGCCTTCGCCCTCGCGATGAAAGCCCGCACCCGCCAACGCACATTCTTTAGCAAGGATATTCAGCCAAACATTTGCGTCCTGCAGAACGTTCACTTCACCCCCGATGAACTCGACGACCTGGTTACGAGAGGGGGAGACCGCTTCGCGGAAGAAGACTTCTGGCAAGCCTTCGAACACGCCGACACCTTCGGATCCCTGATTCAACCTAACGAGACACTGCTGCCGTCGCTTCGCATGCACGTGGATCATGTCACCAGGACCGATCAACTCTTCACCCAAGACCTCTACACCCGCGCCGAAACAGTCCTCACCCAAGCCGAATACCTCACCCAGCGCTACCACGTCGTCATCGCCAACCCCCCATACATGGG
>CAINMH010000141.1 GCA_903850745.1 uncultured bacterium | reverse complement strand
GGGTTAGCCGCTTGCGGGCCCGCGTTTGCCGATGTTGGGTCCTGCATATGCAGCCAAGGTCTGCACGCCACTGGAATTGAATCCGGTCGGGCAGTTGCGAGTGACCTTCTCGAGATACACCGATCCGCCGGGGAATTTTGTGGTCGGTTCAAAGAATTCGGCGTAGCACTGCGGGTTGCAATAGAAGATCCCGACTGGGCCAGATGTGGTTACCACGGACTGATCCGTCTGAATGACCTTCTGGCCAGTGAGTGTTCCCGACATGACATAGCACGTTTGACCGCTTGCCACACTAGAGGAAGACGCGGTGATGGTCATGGATACTTTTGCACCGGTGATGACAAAAAAGCGACTCATCCAAGTTCGGTGGCGTTGCCAGGGGAATACCCGAACCGCAATCCACACCACAACAACGGTGATCGCGATCAAACTCACTGTTGGCCAAAAATCTATCAACCAACCGGGGGTTGTGACTATCAGTAGGTTGCGCAATGTTCCGCCGCCAATGTCGAGACGCCCAACCAGTCCATGCCGGCTCGTGCACCTGCGATTGCACCGGAGGCAGCGAAAGCCACGATTCCAACCACAGTCATGACAAGAAGTGGGAGTGGGAGCTCGAACACGCCCAAAGCCTCTCGCTCGGGATTCACCGATGTCTCATCTGGTCTTTGAACCATCTGTCAAGATAGCGCCATGAGTGAAGAAGTTATGTACAATCACGAGGAATCCATTACTGTCAAAGCGTCACCGCAGGATCTCTACGACATTGTTTCTGACATCACACGCACGGGTGAGTGGAGTCCGGTCTGCACTTCTTGCTGGTGGGATGACGAAGAGAGCGCCGGTTCCGTGGGTGCATGGTTCACGGGACACAACGTGTTGCCGGAACGAACGTGGGATACCCGTTCGCTGGTGGTAGTCGCTGATCCCGGTCGAGAGTTTGCCTGGGTGGTCGGTGGCACATTTATTCGGTGGGGATACACGCTTACTGCTGTTGATGCCGGGACGGTTCTGACAGAGATGTGGGAAATACTCCCCGAAGGAGTTGAAATGTTTGAGGAAAAATACGGGGATGAGGCAGCCGCCCAGATCGCTGATCGCACACAACATGCACTCGCTGGCATTCCGAAAACGCTCGCCGCGATCAAACGGATTGCCGAATCAGGCCAGTAGGTCTTTTGAGAGGGAATCAATTTGCAAGTAAAACGCGACACCGATCGCGGGAGATCTTTGGTATCAATCACCATGAAGTTGACTTCGGCTGTAACTATCCAGCCGCTTGTTTCGAGGTGCTCGACTAGTTTGGTGTATGCCGGAAGTGGCACAGTATTTCGGCGCGCTCAGACGCACGCAGGTCGCCCTTCACAGATACGCAACCCCGGGGATGCCCCGTGGCACAACTCCCCGAGTGTCTAAGAGGGCCGGTACAGAGGAGGCGATCAACTCAAGATCAAGAACTCGATGTGCTTGCAGCAGCACGGCGACATCACAAGCATCGAATGCATGGTCGATCAACTGCACCGCCACCAGCGGGACATCACCGGCGGTCCAGTTCGGGAGAACGGGATCGTGGAACATCACCTGCGCGCCGGCAGCAGCCAAGGAAGTTGCGATTGGCAGAGCGGGAGTCCCGCGATCGTCTGCGACATCGGCTTTATAGGTCACCCCAATCAGCAGAACCCGAGCCTCCGACAATGCGATCCCTCGGTCGGACAACAGTTGCTGTACTCGCGCCACGACGAACTCAGGCATGGTGGCATTGATCTCCTGCGCGAGGTGGACAAATCTGAACGTCTCACCGGTCTGCTCCTTTACATAGTGACTGAGATAGTTCGGGTCGATTGGGATGCAGTGACCCCCGACACCGGGGCCGGGATCGAAGCGCTGGAAACCGAACGGCTTAGTGGCGGCAGCCTCGATCGCATCCCACAGGTCGATCCCAAGGGTGTGACAAAAACGTGCCATCTCGTTCACGAGTGCGATGTTGACATGCCGATAAGTGTTCTCGAGCAGTTTGGCCATCTCGGCCTCTCGTAGTCCACGGGTGGTGACCACCGTGGTAACTAAACGCCCATAAAACTCGGCCGCCCTATCGCGGCACGCAGGCGTGAGACCGCCGACCACCTTGGGCACCGAGGCGAAGTCATGAGTCTGCCGCCCGGGGTCAATGCGTTCGGGAGAAAAAGCGAGGGCAAAGTCCAGACCCGCGACAAGACCGCCTGACTCAAGAATCGGTCTCAACTCATCCTCGGTAGTTCCTGGGTAACTGGTCGACTCCAGCACGACGAGTGCCCCAGGCCGCAGAGACCTCGCGATGTCAGCTCCTGCAGCCCACACGGCACTCAGGTCCGGTCCGCCACCGGGCAATAGCGGCGTGGGAACACAGATGACGAATACATCGATAGCGTCTTCAGGGCTCACCGACGTCGTGGCGTGAAACCCGAGGTCAAGCATTGCGCGGACATTGGCGTCAGTGAGGTCATCGATATGCGAGCGACCGTCGTTAAGTGCCACAACTCGGTCGGCGTCAATGTCGACACCCACCACGCGAAGTCCGGCCTCAACTGCTCTCGCCGCAAGCGGGAGACCGACGTAACCGAGGCCGACCACTGCTACGACAGGGTCGCCCATGCAGTAGATAATGCACCAATGTCAAGTCGGGGGTGCACCAGGCCCAATTTCGGCATCGTCGCTGCAGTGGCTGTCATCCTTACCGCCGGCTCATTTGTTGGCGGAGTTGTCGAACCTGCCTCATCGGCAACACTGGCCTTAGTTGGCTCATCATCGGAAAAGGTAGCCGCGGGCGTCTGTGAACGGCTATCACAAAAGACTGCCGAGTTCACCGGAAATCCGGCCGAGACCATGACATGGCTCGACTGGGGATCACAACGGGTACCTTTGACAACTTCCGGCCTTCGAACTTTTCGGGCGGAATCGGCACAGGAATCACTATGGTTCCATTCGCTCGCGTGGCTGATACCAATAGCTTCGCGCCAACCGGAAACGGCGGCATCGATAGTCTCGCTCGTCGCCCGCACGTTCCCTGATCCGGGACCGACCGCAACGAAAGTTCAAAGCCAGAGTTCGGGGTGGACGGAAGGGCAGATCCGGCGGCGATTGGAAACCATGATCTGCCTGAACCGTGCCGCTCCCGCGTCAATTTTCGTCACAACCGCAGACATCCTAGGAACGGCACTGCTCGACGACCGCCGTTACAGCGGCCTTCCATTGCACAAGCCGCACAATCACGGGGCTCAGTCGAATCTGCTCCTTCTTGAAGCAGCCTCAACCTTCGAGCGACCCGAGTGGGCCGCGAAGGCTCGTCAGCGGATCCTGCGCGACTACAACGAAGTGTTTTCAGACTGCGGTATCAGTCGTGAGCAGTCGAGCGCCTATCACCTTTACAACACGCGGCTTTGGGAAAAACTTGCAAATGAGATTGACCTGCCCAGGCATCACATGGTTGCCCAAGCCGGAAGTGCTCTCGTCCGACCCGATGGTGTCCTCGAGGAAATCGGGGACGGAAGTAAAGACAACCAGCAGTCCACAGGCGGGGGTCTGTGGTGTCCGGAAGAGGGATGGGCGGCGGACACGAAGTCGGGTATGCACTACACCCTGCGGTTCGGACCACCGCGAGCAATGCATGGACACGTGGACAAGGGATCTATTACGTGGTTCACGCGCGGCACTCCCGTTCTCTCTGACCGCGGAACTGCTGACAAAAAGAATGCCACGGCACTCACCTGGAGCCGAGGCGTTGCAGCCCACTCGGTGCTCGAAGCTGTCGGTCGATCCAATGACGATCCGATGACAGGTCGAAAGCGTGGGGCCAGTGCGTACGAGCTCGTCAGCAAAGGAGAAATCCAGCAGAGTCGCACCGTGGTGTTTGGCGTGGACCGTCTACGGATACAAGATGTTGCCACCTCTGATGACGTCAACCAGCAATGGATTCAGCACTGGCAATTCAGTCCCGAGTGGAGCCCATTGCGTGATGCAGGCAGTGGCATAGTGAGCCGGATGACGGGGCCTGGTGGGGCGATTGTGGAGGTTGCCTGCACGGCTGATGGTCGCGAGATCGACGCCAGGGCAATTGCAGTGATGTCGTATCAAGGAAAGGAACTACCTCCCCAGCGCGCCTGGGATGTTCAATGCTCCGACAGTGGTTCGACAACGCGGATGGTCGCCAACCTCACATGGCGCGGGGCAATGGAAACTGCGGATACCTCTCGGTGAGCAGTTCGCACCAGTGTGTGTAACGGCGGTCCAGCGCCTCGGCACTCTCAGTGGTGAGGTCGCGCTGCCAACGACCGCCATGCATCGCATCGGAAGTGACATTCGCACTGAACCAGCTCTCAAGTCCCGCATCGCGGTCTGCCCCGAGGAAGTCACAAACTGAGCGGAGCGAGTCGATGCCGTCGGCCCCCACCCAATCGGCGAGGTCGACCCTGATCACAACGCCCGCGGGAACTTCACTCTCCTCGGCGAATGAGCGGAGCATTCGCTCCCCCCACTTCTCCAGCGCCTCGAGTGGATCACTCGGCCCGAATCGCTGGCTTGTGAACGAGACCGCAACATCGCGTCCGTCACGCATCATGTGTACGAATTTCGCCTCGGGCAGGAGTGCATGCAAGGCGCGGATCCACTGGACATTGGAGGGGGTGGTATCGACCCAACGACTTCCGGCCCTTTCCTTCAGGGTGGAGGGGATGATCGCAAAGATCAGACGACGACTAGCACCCACCGGGTCGGCCGACACTTCTTCGAGGTAGTTGGTCACCGCAGTATTGAGGATGGCCTCGTCGACGCTGCGATGCAGTCCCTCTTCGACACCGGACGGCTTG
>CAINMH010000140.1 GCA_903850745.1 uncultured bacterium | reverse complement strand
TTGCGACGGCCGGGAGGGCTGGGCCCCCCTATGGGGCCAGCCCGGAGGCCGTGGTCAGGGGCGTCGCGTAGCGACGTCCCTGACCCTTTGCGCAAATGCTGTGTTCGGTGCGGTCCGGTTAGACGCCACATATCACTGAAAAGTCGGACATTCGGTTCTCAATATCTGATGCGAACTGGAACCAGGGCTCGCAGCTGTCGATGTCCCACCGAGAATGAGCTACTCCAAGTGGGAGTGTTAGAGACTGATCCGCCCAGGAGATTGGCGGACAAGGTCCATGCGTTAGCAGGGCCAACGATGAGCCAGGCGGTGTGAATGTTGGCCATGACTCGAAGTCGGCAATTCCTGCCTCGATGAGTGCTCCGAGGGACTGGCGGAGCGAACCCGCATCCGCGAGGTGATCGAGCTGATTTCTCATGGATTCGACAACTGCGGCCCTAAGATCTGATTCGCTTGGGAGACCTGCTCTTTCAAGAGAAGCTCGGACCATCTCGTCGACACTCAACGAGGCGTCACTCGGGGAGAGTTGCATTAGCAACGCTGCGAACAGGAAGCCAGGATCGCCAGCGTCGCGCATTGCCATACCACGTGTAGCCCACTCAGAATTGGGGATAAGGCGATCCGGAAGACGAAATCGTTTGCGGTACCTTGCAGGGAAGCTAAGGGCGATTGCGGAGAACCTCGAAGCTATGGCTGATGCCACGAGCAAGTTTGAGACCCCAAGAATATTTGATGCGAGGTGATTGCACGCAGAGTACTCCGCCATTCCCTCCGAGTATATGTCGCGGAGCCTAGTCCGACGAAACTCACCCTGTTCAACTATGCGGGTGTCCTCGTCCATTGATGCGTGACAACTGAGCGAAACAGCTAGTTCCTCGGCAATCGCGTTGCACTCAAGCAAAGCGATACGAGAGAATGGCACCCTTAGAAAGGTCTGCTGCGTTCTCGGGTCAAGAAACCGGATGAAGAGTATGGGGGAGTCTGTGGTCGGCCGACCGTCCGCATCGTAACGCTGCCCACACGATAGATTCCACCCCCACGGGTCGGGGTAGGTCGGAGCCGGACCAGACTTGTCATGGTAGAACTTGGAAAGCGCCTGGCCATGCATGGCACGATGGAGATCGATTACTCGATAGCGTGTGGAGACGCCGCCACGACTCGCCGCTTCCATCGCGAAATAGATCTTTTTCAAATACTGTTGGCCCGAGTAGGTGGAGATGGTGTCCCGCCAATGCCGCAGTTCGTGAGCAGCGTTGGCCAAGTGTTCAATTGACCTAGGATCACCGGGACTGTGAAGTGCAGCATGGAACTGAGGCTGCGTCGTGCGGTTAAAGGAAATCCAATGGGTGAATGGATCAAACTGAGCAACTGTGATGACGCGTTCGGCCATTCCCCAGCGTGCGCTGCGAGCACGGATCATCGAGTGGCGTTCCGACTCCGTCGTTGTCATTCCAGTCCTCCGGGTCTTCCGCACCGAACGGTTAGCATTTGCGACGGCCGAGAG
>CAINMH010000139.1 GCA_903850745.1 uncultured bacterium | reverse complement strand
CTGCTTCTGCGCAACCGCCGCAGCAGGGTGTGGGTGGTTGGTCGGTCAACCTGACCTTTGATTCTGAGGGCTCTAGGGCTCTGACAAAGACATCCCAGGAACTTGTCGCGCTCCCCGATTGCGAGGTTGGCGTTCCCGGTCCCTGCAACGCATTTGCAATTGTGCTTGACGGTGTCGTGGTGTCCTCGCCACGTTTTGATCAGGCGATTATTGGGGGTAATGCCTCAATCACCGGCGACTTCGATAAGCAGTCCGCCGAGGATCTCGCGAACGTTCTCAACTACGGCGCGCTTCCGGTGAAGTTGGAGATTTCCGAGGTGACGAGTGTGTCACCGACGCTGGGAGCGGATCAACTTCGCGGCGGAATCATTGCTGGCATCATCGGCTTGGTCCTGGTGATGCTCTACCTGCTCTTCTACTACCGCGCTTTGGGTGTTATTGCAGCGCTCAGTCTCATTCTGGCTGGTGGAATGACTTACGCG
Source organism: uncultured bacterium (assembly GCA_903850745.1). Taxonomy (GTDB): domain Bacteria; phylum Actinomycetota; class Actinomycetes; order S36-B12; family S36-B12; genus CAINMH01. Next base: position 17,960 of record CAINMH010000139.1, on the reverse strand, counting down.
GCCTTTGTCGGGATGGGGAATTCCACGGGACTCGCCCTCACCTTGGCAGCAATCGCAGGAGCGATCGTCTCTATCGGTATCACTGCTGACTCGTTCATCGTCTACTTCGAACGAATCCGAGACGAAATTCGTGACGGCAAGTCGCTTCGTCAAGCGACGGACGCCGGTTGGTCTCGGGCTCGTCGTACCCTCCTTGCTGCTGACTTTGTGTCTTTGCTAGCGGCAATTGTGCTGTTCTTTTTGGCAATTGGTGGCGTTCAAGGTTTCGCCTTCGCATTAGGACTCACGACAGTCGTCGACGTCATAGTTGCGTTCTTGTTCACACGCCCACTTGTGGTCCTGTTCGGCCGGACGGGTTGGCTGCAACGAGGAAGTGCGATGACTGGGCTTGATCCACGTCGACTCGGGGGGCGCTCGTTGGTGACGACCACAACGAAAGGCCATAAGTCTGTTTCGGCGGCAAAGGCACAAGCGGCCGCCGATAAGAATGGCGACTCACGCGAGGGAGGCGAGCTCTGATGGGACTTGGATCGCTGGGCCACCGGCTCTACTCCGGTGAAGCGTCCATTAACTTCGTTGGTCGACGCAAAATGTGGTATCTCATCTCTGCAGTCATCCTCATTGTCGCTATTGCAGCCTTGCTCGTCCGCGGCCTAAACCTCGGCATCGAATTCCGTGGAGGCGCCGAGTTCCGCATACCCAGCCCGACGTGTTCTGTAGAACAGGCGCGCAGCACAGCTTCAGATGTCGTCGGTGGAGAAGCGATTGTCACGCAAACGGGCGCAGGCGATATTCGCGTACAGGTGCCGCCTATTGATCCGAAGACCAGTGACCAAGTTATTCAGGCTCTCTCAGCCGAGTGCGGGGTCCCAGCAGGTGACATTCAGTCTCAGTTAGTCGGGCCCACGTGGGGTGGTGAGATAGCCAATAAGGCACTGATTGCTCTTGTGGTGTTCCTGCTGCTCGTGGCGATCTTCCTTGCCATCTACTTCGAATGGCGAATGGCGCTAGCGGCGCTCGTCGCCCTCATCCATGACATCGTTATCACCGTGGGCATTTATGCCCTCACCGGGCTAGAAGTCACGCCCGCGACCATCATCGGTTTCCTCACGATCCTTGGTTATTCGCTCTATGACACCGTCGTGGTCTTCGACAAGGTCAAGGAGAACACGAAAGGCATCACCGGTCAGTCGGTCATGACCTATAGCGAGTCAGCCAACTTGGCGGTCAATCAGACTCTGGTCCGGTCGATCAACACCTCGATCGTGGCCCTGCTACCTGTCGTAGCGATCATCATTGTTGGCGCAGGATTGCTCGGCGCGGGAACCTTGCTCGATCTCGCCGTTGCCCTCTTGGTGGGCATGGTTGCCGGTACCTACTCGTCGCTGACCATCGCCACGGTATTCCTAGCGCAGCTGAAGGAAGCCCAGCCCGAAATGAAGGCGCTCGCCCAACGTGTTCGTGGGCGTCGCGCTGCTGGTCGGACCAAGGAGGGCGAAGTGGGCGTCGCCCTGGCGGAGTCAGGCGGGCGTGTGCAGCCAAAGAAGCAGGTTCGCTCCAAGCGTTCCAAGCGCGGCTGATCGAGCGCCTACACTAGGGTCACGTACGACCTAGAGGAGTCCAGTGGCGCAGGATCTCAGTTTGAGATCACGACTGGCCCGGTTCACATCGAACCGATCCGGCCCGTCGGAGTTGGACCCTGTGCTTAAGGCCTTGCGACAGTTTCACCCCAAGAGCGATGTCAAGGTGCTTCAACGCGCCTATGAGGTATCCGCCTATCTCCATCGTGATCAACTGCGCCGCTCGGGCGAGCCGTACATCACTCACCCGATTGCTGTGGCGCTCATTCTGGCCGAACTAGGGATGACTGTGCCGACCTTGGCTGCGGCACTCCTTCACGACGCAGTCGAAGACACTGAGTACTCCCTCGACGAATTGCGAGAGGATTTTGGGGCGGAGATCGCGGCCCTCGTTGATGGCGTGACAAAACTTGATCGGGTCAAGTACGGAGAGACATCGGCTGCCGAAACGGTCCGCAAGATGGTTATCGCGATGGCGCGTGACGTACGCGTGCTTGTGGTGAAGCTCGCCGATCGTCTGCATAATATGCGCACCTTGCGCTATATGCCCATCGATAAGCAAGAGAAGAAGGCACGCGAAACGCTCGAAATCTATGCACCTCTGGCTCATCGCCTTGGCATCAATGCGATGAAGTGGGAACTGGAGGATTTGTCCTTCGCAACACTTCATCCGAAGATGTTCGAGGAGATCGTGTCGCTTGTGAGTCAGCGTGCTCCTTCCCGCGATTTTTTCCTCGCGAAAGTCGTCACCGAGATCGAAGAGGATCTTCGCAGCGCAAAGCTTCGTGCTTCTGTGACTGGCAGACCCAAGCATTACTACTCGATCTACCAAAAGATGATCGTGAAAGAACGTGATTTTGCTGAGATCTACGACCTGGTAGGCGTACGCGTGTTGGTCGATTCAATCCGTGATTGCTACGGAGTTCTCGGCATCGTCCACTCCAGGTGGAGTCCTGTCCCTGGTCGTTTCAAGGACTTTATTGCCATGCCTAAGTTCAATATGTATCAGTCGTTGCACACGACGGTCATCGGCCCCGATGGCAAGCCCGTCGAATTGCAAATTCGCACCCGCGAAATGCATCGCGCCGCGGAGTTTGGTGTGGCAGCGCACTGGCGCTACAAGCAACAAGACGTCAGTGGTAAGAGTGGCCCAGATGATCTTGGGTGGCTGCGCCAGCTCCTTGAGTGGCAACGCGAAACAGACGATCCTGACGAGTTCCTCGACTCCCTGCGATTCGATCTGAATTCGACTGAAGTGTTCGTCTTCACGCCCAAGGGAGATGTGATCGCCCTTCCAAGTGGGGCGACCCCAGTTGATTTTGCTTACAGCGTTCACACTGAGATCGGCCATAAATGTGTGGGGGCCCGTGTTAACGGCAAGTTAGTGTCACTCGAGTCTGCGCTGGAGAGCGGCGATGTGATCGAGGTCTTCACGACGAAGGCCGAAAGTGCAGGGCCGAGTCGCGACTGGCTCACCTTCGTAGCCTCGCCTCGAGCCAAGTCCAAGATCAAGGCCTGGTTCTCGCGCGAACGTCGCGAGGAGGCAATCGAAACAGGCAAGGAATCCATCGTTCGCGCGATGCGCAAACAAGGCCTCCCGCTCCAGCGGCTAATGACTAATCAGGCCATGCAGGGCATTGCAGCTGAACTTCATCAATCCGACATCACGGCTCTTTATGCGTCGGTGGGGGATGGTCGCATCTCCGCCGCGACGATTGTGCAGCGACTCGTGGATGCTGCCGGGGGAGTAGAGGGCGCCTCTGATGATGCGGCAGAAACCTTTATGCCGGGTCGTGCTCATGTTTCCCGCAAGTCTGCCTCTGCTGATCCGGGCGTGACCGTTGTGGGCACGGCTGATGTCTGGGTCAAACTGGCAAAGTGCTGCACTCCGGTGCCTGGTGATGAAATTCTCGGCTTCGTTACCCGAGCGTCGGGTGTTTCTGTCCACCGGGCCGACTGCGTAAACGTCCCTAGCCTGGAGACCCAACCCGAAAGATTTGTCCGTGTGCAGTGGGCGCCCACTTCGTCGAGCGTTTTCTTGGTCAATATCCAGGTAGAGGCTCTGGATCGCGCTCGGCTGCTTTCCGACGTCACCCGCACCTTGTCCGACCAGCATGTAAACATTCTCAGTGCCTCAGTGTCTACGACTAGGGACCGCATTGCACTCTCGCGATTTACCTTTGAGATGGCCGACCCGCTGCACCTTGGGTCGGTGCTTAAGGCCGTGCGCAATATCGAAGGCGTGTACGACGTCTATCGCGTGTGATTAGCCACCGAATTCTTCGAGTGCACGCTTCGCGGCGTCGAGTAGAGGCTGTGCAGAAGCCAGCGCCTTCTCTGCCTTGTTGACACCGGCAGCGTTGGCCTTGGCTCGCGCGCTGTCGAGGTCCTTCGAGATCTTGTCGACCGAGATCTGAAACGCAGCCACGGTAGCTTCTGCCCGGGCGCGGGCCTCGGGGTTGTCCTTCTTCCAGCGATCGGCTTCGAGGGCGCGCAGCGCTTCTTCCACCTTGCGGAGACGGCCCTCTACACGCTCGCGCTCGGCACGAGGAACATCGCCAATGGCATCCCAGCGTGTCTGGATGGAACGCAGAGCTGCCTTTGCCGCCTTGGCGTCAGTGATCGGCAAGAGAGCCTCAGCTTCGGCCGCCAAGGCCGCCTTGGCCTCCACGTTGGGCCGCAGAGCCTCCTCAGCTTCAGTGGCCGCGGCGTTCTTTGCATCGAAAAAGGCATCCTGGGCGGCCTTGAACCGGGCCCAGAGGCGGTCATCTGCCGAGCGTTGCGCTCGGGGTGCAACCTTCCAACGATCGATGAGGGTACGAAAGGCCTTTGCGCCATTGACCCAATCTGTGGAGGTGGCGAGCTTCTCCGCTTCGGCGATGATCGACTCTTTCGCGGAAGTTGCCTCCTTGCGTTCGGCATCGACCTGCGAGAAGTGCTGCTTGCGGCGTCGCTCGAAATTGCTACGGGCCGCACTAAAACGCTTCCACAGCGCTTGCTCTGGACCCTTATCGCCGTGCGGCGCTGTTTTCCACTCTTCGAGGAGATCGCGGAGGCGATCGCCCGCCACCTTCCAGTTGGTTACGTCGGCCAAGGATTCGGCCTCTACGACTATGGCGGTGCGACGGGCCGCAGCCTCTGCCTTGCGGGCAGCCTTTTCGGCCTGTGCTGCAAGTCGTCGAGTCTCAATCGAAGCGGAGAGTTCGTCGCAGCGACGAGCCAGAGCTTCGCAGTCACCGACGAAGTCGGGCGTCTCGAGGGCGGACTTGGCTTTGGTTATCAACGCTTGCGCGTCTTCAGTTGAGCCACGCCCTTCTCGCAGTCGTCGTGCGAGCAGATCGATTTCGACCACGAGGTCGTCATAGCGGCGGGCGTAAAACGTGAGCCCTTGCTCGGGGGTACCCGCGACCCACTGACCTACTCGGATCTCCTCTGTGCCACGGAGGAGGTAGACGGTGCCGTCGGGCTCAACCCGGCCGAAGCGTCGTGCGTCAGACGTCCGCACAGGCGCAAGCATTGCGGGGGTAATACCCACCGGTGTCGCCGTCATTGAGACTCCCTCATCCGTCACTATCTTAGGCCGCTGGTGCGGACTTCACTTTGGCTGTCTCGATAACTGTGGTCTGCAAGGGAGCGCCGTCTCCCATGCCAGTTTCGGTCCCCGCCTGAGCGATTCCTTCAATCACGTCCAATCCTGAAGTCACCTTGCCCCAAATGGTGTAGTTGGGCGGCAATGTGGTGTCTGCATAGACAATGAAGAACTGGCTACCGTTCGTGTTGGGTCCTGAATTCGCCATGGCGACCGTGCCTTTGGGGTAGTTGTTGGCGCCATTCGCTGGAAGATTCTCGTCGGGGATTTGGTAGCCCGGACCGCCGCTGCCGACCGCCTTGGGATCGCCACATTGCAAGACGAAGATCCCGCCAGTGGTGAGGCGGTGGCACTTGGTCAAGTCGAAATATTTCTGCTGGGTCAAGAAGAGCATCGAGTTGACTGTCTGCGGCGCCTTGTCGGGATAGGTCTCGATCGTCACGTCACCGCAGTTAGTGGAGAGAACGAGGCTGTACGTGGTCTTGGGCTTGATGCCTGCGTCGCCGGGCTCAGTGAATGACTTGTCGTCCGTGCGCACGGCCGGGGCTTCGGAACAGTTGGGATCGGGCTGCGCTGTGGGAGACGGCGTTGGGCCACCTGTTGTTTGGGTGGGCTGAGGAGTGGGCGTGGTGTTACCTCCGTCGGAGGAGCCACCCGAATTGCTCAGCGCCCACCAGGTGATGCCGCCGCCTGCGATGACCACAACAGCAGCGACGGCAACGACGCGATTAATGACCCGTTGACGCTTCGCCCGGTTCGCGCGACGACCAGCCTGCCGATCTGCCTTGGCGCGTGCCAAGTCCTTTGCCCTCTTGTTCGAGGTCACAGCCACCTCCTAGATGCCACCGGGGGAGTCTACGCACCCGGACCGGTAGTATCCCGATCACGGTTGGCGTCACTACCTGGTGGAGGATCTCGTGCTCATCTCCGGGTTCCCGGCAGGCCCTTGGGGCACCAATTTTTTCGTGCTCGCCGCCGGCCCTGGGAGCGAATGTCTCATTGTCGATCCCGGTCAGGGCTGTGGACCTCAACTGCGCGAGATCATGGCCGAGAACAGGCTCCTGCCGGTGGCGGTTTTGCTCACCCACGGACATGTCGACCACGTCTGGTCAGTCGCGCCGCTCACGAGTGACTTCGGGATACCCGCATACATCCACCAGGACGATCGCTACCGACTGGCAGATCCCATCGGCAGCACCTTCACTATGTCTCGCGATCAACTCCTGTCGATGACCTCAGGTGAACTTGAACTTACCGACCCACAGGATGTCCGTCCCCTTACTGATGGAGAAACACTCGATGTCGCAGGTGTCACACTGCGCGTAGCTCATGCTCCGGGGCATACCGAGGGAAGTGTGGTGTTCGAAATTCCGCGGGCGCAAGAGGAACCGCCTATCGTGGTAAGCGGAGACGTTCTCTTTGAAGGAACTATCGGGCGCACTGACATTGCAGGTGGTGATGTGCGGGCAATGGAACGCAGCTTGAGAGATGTGATTTTGCCGATGGATGACGATTGTGTCGTCCTGCCGGGCCACGGTGCGCGGACCACTATCGGGCGTGAACGGGCCACCAATCCGTACCTGCGCGAGATCTTGGCGGGTGGCACCATCGTGCCGCCACGTAGAGGAGTCTGAAAATGGCGCTGTCTGGTTTTCCGGAGTGGCTACCCGCTGGTCGGCAGATTGAACTTGCGATTACCGACACAGCGCGTCGAATCTTTGAACTGCATGGGTTTGCGTCAATAGAAACGCGCTCGGTCGAGCCGGTCGCGGAGTTATTGCGCAAGGGTGAGATTGATAAAGAGGTTTATGGCGTTCGCAGGCTTCAGGGTGAGGGAGACGACGACCTCGCCTTGCACTTTGATCTAACCGTGCCGTTAGCGCGCTACGTAGTTGAGCACGCAGGTCATCTGGAATTCCCGTTCCGACGATTCCAGATTCAGAAGGTGTGGAGAGGAGAGCGGCCGCAAGAGGGTCGCTTCCGCGAATTCACGCAAGCCGATATCGACATCGTGGGTGATGGATCACTCGGGGTCCACCACGAAATAGAGATGGCGCTTGTCATGACAGAGGTGTTTGCCGCGCTTCCGATCCCGCAGGCGGTTATCTCGGTCAACAACCGCAAACTGGCTGAAGGGTTCTATCGCGGTGTGGGTGCGGAGGACCCCGCGCTGGTGCTTCGCGCGATCGACAAGCTCGACAAGATCGGGCCGGCGAAGGTGGCCACCCTTTTGCAATCTGACGTCGGCTTGAGTGTGGCTGCGGCCAATGCGTGTCTGGCCCTTGCCGATATTCGTACGACGGATCTGTCTTTTGTAGACCGGGTTCGCGCTCTGGGAGTGCAGAACGACCTCTTGGATGAGGGTCTGGACGAATTGAGTGCTGTTATCTCTGGAGTGCACAGAGAGAACAAGGCAGCGGTCGTCGCGAACCTGCGGATCGCTCGTGGGCTGGATTACTACACAGGCACTGTCTACGAGACGGAATTGGTCGGACATGAGTCAGTCGGTTCCATTTGTTCGGGTGGCCGATATGACACGCTCGCGTCCGTAGGCAATCGAGTGTTCCCTGGAGTGGGGATTTCCCTTGGTGTCACGCGTCTCGTCTCCATCCTGCTGGGTCGCTCCCTCGTATCCGTCTCTCGATCGGTACCCAGCGCTGTGCTGGTGGCTGTCAATGACGAGGATGGGCGATCTGCCAGTGCGGCCGTCGCGTCAACCTTGCGATCCCGAGGTATTCCCTGCGAAATTGCCGCTCAGCCTGACAAATTTGGCAAGCAGATTCGTTATGCCGAACGCCGGGGGATCCCCTTTGTGTGGTTTCTGACCGACAGTGGCGGAGAGATAAAGGACATCCGAAGTGGTGATCAGACGCCCGCTGACCCAGCTACCTGGGTGATCCCGGAGGATGATCGTGCTCCACAAGTCATTTCCACCGTGTCCGAGGAGGATTCGTGATTCGCACGCATGACGCCGGAACGCTGCGCGCCAGCGACTCTGGTTCAACCGTCACGTTGGCTGGTTGGGTGGCATCCCGTCGGGATCACGGCGGTGTTGCTTTCCTCGATCTTCGTGATGCGAGTGGCGTCGTGCAGGTTGTTATTCACGATACAGAAGCCGCGCACAGTCTTCGAGATGAATTTTGTCTCAAGGTGGTGGGCGAAGTGTCCGCCCGCCCGGGGGGCAACACGAATGCCGACCTTCCTACCGGTGATATCGAAGTCATGGCCACACATGTGGAGGTGCTCAGCACTTCTGCGCCACTTCCGTTTCCGATAGATGACCGAGTGCACGTTGGCGAAGAAGCCCGTCTCCGCTATCGCTACCTTGATCTGCGTCGCAAAAGTGCCGGTGACCTAATCCGGATGCGTTCAAAGGTTAATCAGATCTGTCGAGACGTACTTTTGGGAAGTGCTTTCCTCGAGATCGAGACCCCAACACTGACAGCATCCACTCCTGAAGGCGCTCGCGACTTCTTGGTGCCGGCGCGTCTTCAACCGGGCAGCTGGTACGCGCTCCCGCAATCGCCACAACTCTTCAAGCAGTTGCTCATGGTTGCCGGGATGGAACGATACTTCCAGATTGCACGCTGCTATCGCGATGAGGATTTTCGAGGGGACCGTCAGCCGGAGTTCACTCAGCTCGACATTGAGATGTCATTCATCGAACAAGAAGACGTAATCGCCGTTGGTGAGTCGATTGTCCGTGAGGTATGGAAGGGCATTCTCGGCATTGATATCGGTCCTATCCCGCGAATGACCTATGCAGAGTCGATGCGACGCTTTGGTAGCGATAAGCCTGATTTGCGATATGGCATCGAGTTAGTGGATCTCACCGATTTCTTCAAGGAGACCACCTTCCGCGTATTCCAGGCCGATTACGTGGGTGCCGTTGTCATGACTGGTGGAGCAGATCAGCCGCGTCGACAATTTGATGCGTGGCAGGAATGGGCAAAGCAACGCGGTGCCAAGGGTCTCGCATATGTCACTGTTGGTGCTGATGGCGAACTCGGTGGACCGGTCGCCAAAAACATCACTGATGCTGAGCGTGCCGGGCTCGCCGCCGCGGCGGGCGCCAAGCCCGGCGACTGCGTATTTTTTGCGGCAGGGACTATTCGTGAAGGTCAGGCCCTTCTCGGTGCAGCACGTGGTGAGATTGCGCGCAAGCTCGAGCTAATTGACGAGTCGCAGTGGTCCTTCCTATGGATCGTGGACGCTCCGATGTTCGAGCCAACCGAAGAAGCAGATGGAACCTCGGGCTGGACTGCGGTGCATCACCCCTTCACATCCCCCAATAACGAATGGATCAACAACTTCGAGGACGCACCAGACCGGGCCCTTGCGTGGGCCTACGACATTGTCTGCAACGGCAATGAAATCGGTGGTGGCTCGGTGCGTATTCACCAACGCGACGTGCAAAAGCGCGTCTTTAATCTGCTGGGCATGAGCGACGCTGAGGCCGAGTCAAAGTTTGGCTTCCTTCTTGAGGCGTTCAACTATGGACCGCCGCCGCACGGAGGCATTGCCTTCGGGCTCGATCGGCTGTGCATGCTCCTTGCCGGCGCCTCGTCTATCCGCGATGTGATTGCGTTCCCCAAGACAGGTGGGGGAGCCGACCCACTGACTGGTGCGCCAACGCCCATCACCCCGCAACAGCGCCGCGAAGCGGGGATCGACGCCGCGAAAGCTGAGCCCAAGGCCTGACGTGGCCGACACGCTGTTCGATGAGGGTTCCGCTCCGGATCGACCCGGGGCTCCATTAGCCGTGCGCGTTCGCCCCCGCACGATCGATGAGGTGGTCGGGCAGGGGCACCTCCTCGGCGAGGGTGGGCCGTTGCGGCGTCTGATAGACGGGGCCGGGCACGTGTCCGTGATTTTGTGGGGCCCGCCAGGCACGGGAAAAACCACCTTGGCCAGTCTCCTATCACGCGCGACCAGCAGGAGATTCGTGGAATTGTCTGCTGTCACCGCTGGTGTTCGTGACGTTCGCGAAGTTGTTGAACGGGCTCGCGATGAACTTGGTGTACGCGGCGTCGGGACGGTCTTGTTCATCGATGAAGTTCATCGCTTTAACAAGACTCAGCAGGACGCATTGTTGCCAGCTGTCGAGAACGGTTGGGTCACCTTAGTTGCAGCCACGACTGAAAATCCGTCCTTCTCGGTGGTAGCGCCGTTGTTGTCGCGCAGCCTCGTACTTACGTTGGAGCCACTCTCGGACGATGAACTTCGCACGGTTCTCACCCGTGCTCTACACGATCCGCGCGGCCTTGCTGGTGCTGCCTCCGTGAGTGATGCGGCGATGGACCATCTTGTACGCGTTGGTGCGGGTGACGCTCGCCGCGCTCTGACTGCTCTCGAAGCCGTTTCCGGTGTCGAGGGCTCCATCGAGGTCTCCGATGTGGAGCAGGCAGTTCAGCTCGTCGCGGTGAGTTATGACCGTGATGGTGACCAGCACTACGACGTGATCAGTGCCTTCATCAAGAGCATCCGGGGCAGTGACGTCAATGCAGCGTTGCACTATCTAGCGCGGATGATTGAGGCAGGGGAGGATTCGCGCTTCATCGCCAGACGTCTAATGATCCTCGCAAGTGAGGACATTGGCATGGCGGACCCGTCTGCACTTCAGACTGCGGTCGCCGCAGCGGAAGCATGTGCCCTACTTGGACTTCCAGAGGCGCGGCTGAGTCTGGCTCACGCCACTATTCACCTAGCTTTGTCACCGAAGTCCAACGCAGTGATTATGGCCATCGATGAAGCCATCGCCGATGTGCGAGGGGGCTCAATCGGAACCGTTCCGCCACATCTTCGAGATGGGCACTATCCAGGGGCTGCAGCGCACGGACATGGTGTGGCCTACCGGTACCCGCACGACTCCCCGGAAGGAATAGTCGAACAGGCATACGCTCCCGACGCGGTTGTCCGACGTGAGTACTACCGGCCGACGTCCCATGGGGCTGAGGCCCGTTGGGGAGATATCAATGAGCGGATTCGACGAGTGCTGCGCGGTGACGTGGACTCGAGGGACCCGTTAGGGTCTGAGAACGCACCCGAAGGGAGCTGATCATGGGCAAGTTGGTGTGGGTGGCAATTGGCGCCGCCGGAGGGATCTATGCCTACCGGCGAGCTCAGCGTGCCGCCGAGACGGTGCGCGAGCGCGATCTCGTCGAGAACCTGCAGGCAGCGGGGGAGCGAGCAACTTCAATCGCCTCGTCTATCCGCACGCTCACCGCTCTATTGCCCGGTGGACGTCCGGCGGCTCAACACACGATCGTCGTGCAGCCCAAGGAGGGCTCTTAAATGGAATCTGCGGAGATCCGCACTCGATTCTTGAAATTCTTCGCAGATCGCGGGCACCAGGTCGTCCCCTCGGCCTCTCTGTTGCTCGACGATCCGACGCTGCTATTCGTCAACGCCGGAATGGTGCCGTTTAAGCCATACTTCCTTGGCGAAGCGCCGCCACCCTATCCGCGAGCGACAAGTGTGCAGAAGTGCGTACGCACCCTCGATATCGAAGAAGTTGGCAAAACCACGAGGCATGCCTCCTTTTTTCAGATGGCGGGAAACTTCTCTTTCGGTGATTACTTCAAGTCGCAGGCGATTCCGTTCGCTTGGGAACTGCTGACGGCACCCACCTCAGCTGGTGGTTACGCGTTTCCCGAAGACAAGCTCTGGGTGACCGTCTATGACGATGACGACGAGGCGATTGAGATGTGGCACCGCGAGGCGGGGCTGCCTTACGAGCGGATTCAACGACGAGGCCCGAAAGACAACTACTGGTCCATGGGGGTTCCCGGACCGGGTGGACCGTGCTCGGAGATCTACTACGACCGCGGGCCTGCTCACGGCCGCGAAGGTGGACCTGTCGCAGATGAGGATCGCTACCTCGAGGTCTGGAACTTGGTCTTCATGCAAGATGAGCTTTCAGCGGTTCGGTCCAAAGAGGACTTCGACATCCTTAAGCCCCTACCTGCGCGCAATATTGACACGGGCATGGGCCTTGAGCGCATGGCTGCGCTGCTGCAGGGAGTCGACAACATCTACGAGATTGACACTACTCGCGGCATTCTCGATCGAGCGACGGAACTCTCGGGCGCAAAGTACGGTGCGGATCCGCGTGGAGATGTGGGGCTTCGCGTCGTAGCTGATCACAGTCGCACCTGCGCCTTTTTGATTGGCGATGGAGTGCTTCCCGGCAACGAGGGACGTGGCTACGTTTTGCGCCGTCTCATGCGTCGAGTTATCCGTACGATGCGCATTCTTGGCGCGCATGATCCGACGATCGTGGAATTAATGAAGGCGTCTATCGCCTCGATGGCCCCGCAGTACCCCGAACTCAACGACGAAGTTAATCGCATCATCTCTATCTCAGAGGCGGAGGAGGCAACCTTCCTCCAAACATTGCGCACCGGAATGCAGTTATTCGATGTGGCCGCTCTCGAGGTGCGGAGCAACGGTACGGGTGTCATCGCAGGCGATCGAGCGTTCGCGATGCATGACACTTACGGATTCCCCATCGATCTCACCTTGGAAATGGCCAGCGAATACGGCGTCTCGGTGGACGAAGAGGGATTCCGGCGCCTCATGGCTGAGCAGCGCGAGCGGGCCAAGGCAGATGCCCGCGCGCGCAAGTCGGGTGTGACAGCCGTGACCGCCTATCGGGAGGTCTTGGAGTCGGGCGGCACAACATCCTTCACCGGCTATGACGAGGTGGCGAGTGATGCCGTTGTTATCGGTGTGCTTCGCGATGGTGTCGTCGTCCCTTCAGGCCGAGAAGGCGAGCACGTAGAGGTCATCCTCAACAGAAGTCCGTTCTATGCCGAAGCAGGTGGACAACTCGGCGATCACGGGCGAATTGTCACCGGTGATGGCGCAGTCATTGAGATCTATGACGTGCAGTCACCAGTTCCTGGATTGTTCGTGCACCGCGGGTCGGTGTCTTCTGGCGAGGTTGTGGCTGGTGTTGAAGTGCAAGCCCTGGTAGATGTGGAACGACGACGAGCGATCTCCCGAGCGCACACTGCCACGCACCTGATTCATCGTGCATTCCGTGAAGCACTGGGCGACACAGCTACGCAGATGGGTTCGGAGAATGCTCCCGGTCGGTTGCGCTTTGATTTCCCCAGTGCGGGAGCTATTCCTGCGTCGGTGCTGCGCGATGTCGAGGCACGAGTGAATGATGTGCTCTCTGCTGATCTGGTGGTGACCGCACAAATCATGGATATCGATGGAGCACGGAAGATGGGGGCGATGGCCCTCTTTGGCGAAAAGTATGGCTCCGACGTCCGCGTTGTATCCGTAGGGGATTGGGCGCACGAATTATGTGGCGGTACTCATGCCCAGCGCTCAGGGCAAATCGGTGTGGTGTCCTTCCTTTCTGAGGGATCCATCGGTGCTGGTGTCCGGCGTGTCGAAGCCATCGTCGGCGTTGATGCCTATCGACATCTGGCCCGCGAGCACCTCATCGTCGGACGGCTCGCGGAGTTGGTCAAGGTTCCAGCAGATGCCCTGCCAGAGCGGATTGAATCGATGATGACCAAGCTCAAGGAGTCAGAGCGTGAGTTGTCCAAGGTGCGTAGCGCAACTCTCGCGGCCAATGTCGAGAGCACGTTAGGGCTCGGGCAAGACTTCGGGCCGTTCCGACTTTGGACATTCACTGCGCCAGAGGGCACGTCTCCCAATGACTTGCGTGATCTTCTCGTCAAGGCACGCGGCAATGCCCGACCGGATATGGGTGTGATCATGGTGGGTGCCGCGGTGGCGGAGGGACGCGTAGCCCTGATCGTGGGCATTAATCCGCATGCACTTTCACTGGGCTTATCGGCATCGACGTTGCTGCAAGCAATGCTTCCCGCCGTGGAGGGTCGCGGCGGCGGTAAGGACGACATGGCTCAAGGTGGCGGAACTCGCGTAGAAGGTATCGACGAAGGTTTCGAGGCAGTTCGTGCGTTGGTGGCCGGCAAGGCTGCCGGCGCCTAGGGGCACTAATGCGCAGAGGGGTACGCCTCGGCGTTGACGTAGGCAGCGTCCGAATCGGTGTCGCACGATGCGATCCGGAAGGGTTGCTCGCGACACCCCTATCGACCGTGGTCGCTGGCGAGTCAGCAGTCGACGACCTTGCCGTGATAGCCGCCGAAGAGGGAGCTATCGAGATTATCGTGGGGTTGCCCCTCTCTCTATCGGGAGCGGAGGGACCCGCAGCGGCCAAGGCCCGTGACTTTGCGATGGCCCTTATTGCTCGAGTGAATGTCCCCGTACGCCTAGTGGACGAGCGGATGTCGACCGTCGAGGCGACTAGGTCCTTGCGGGCAAGTGGAGTCAATTCCCGTAAAGGTCGCAGCGTGGTGGATCAGGCTTCAGCCGTCGTCATCCTGCACCATGCTCTAGAGAGCGAACGTTTGAGCGGCCGGCCACCGGGCCGTGCAGTCGAGGAGGGAGGCACCGAGTGAGTCAGGTGCTTCCCCTATTGACCTCAGCGGAGCTCCCGCCGTCGCCAAATCGCAGTTCCTGGACACGGCGCATTGTGGTGGCACTGGTGGTGATCGGCCTCGTGCTAGCAGTCGTCTTCTCCGCAGTGTTCATTCGATCACTAGCGCCAGAACCCGCCTTCACAGGTGCGGGTTCTGGGACGGTCACTGTCGTGGTGGCAGAAGGAGACACGCTGAGCACCGTTGCGCAGACCTTGTCCGATGCCGGAGTAGTCGACGCCCCAGAAGGCTTTATCAACGTTGCCGAACTCGATCCTCGATCGGCTGGCATTCAGCCTGGCGTATACACGCTGCGCATCGGGATGAGTCCGTCTGCAGCTTTGGACCTCATGTTGGATCCCAAGTCGCGTTCTGGTCGAATGGTGGTTGCCGAAGGTGTGCGACCCGATGCCGTCGTTTCGCTGGCGGTCACTGAGGCGAGTATCTCTGCCGCCGATATGGAGTCGGTACTGGCTGATCCGAGAGAAATTCCGTTACCTCGTTGGGCTCACGGACGCATTGAGGGCCTGCTTTTCCCGGCTAGTTATGACCTGATTCCCGGTATGACGGCTACTGAACTTGTATCGAGGATGGTCGACAGGTTCAACCAAGCAGCTGATCAGGTGGATCTCTCTCGTCGAGCCAAGCGCCTCGGCTACACGCCTTGGGAAGTGCTCATCGTGGCGTCTCTTGTGCAGGCAGAAGCGCGCCCGCAGGATATGGGGAAGGTTGCTCGTGTCGCTTATAACCGCCTCGAGACTGGCATGCCTCTCCAGTTCGACTCGACGGTTAACTACGCTCTGGGGATCTCAACATTGCTGATCACGAAGGACATGCTTGCGGTGGATTCGCCCTACAACACCTTCATCACAGATGGTCTTCCACCCGCACCGATTAATTCTCCGGGTGAAGCAGCCTTGGAGGCTGCCCTTTCGCCCGAGGCGGGCGATTGGCTGTACTTCGTCACAGTGGATCCGGCTACTGGGCGCACAAAGTTCACCGCCGACTATGACGAATTCTTGTCGTTTAAGAAGGAGTTTAAGCGCCGTTACGCGGCGCAATTAGAAGCGCAGGCGAGTCAATAATGCGTGCCGCTGTGCTCGGATCACCCATTGCGCACAGTAAGTCTCCGTTATTGCATCGCGCTGCATACGCAGCACTTGGTCTGGACTGGTCTTATGACGCCATCGACGTGGCGCAAGACGCGCTTCCGGAGTTCCTTGCCTCGTGCGGGAGGGAGTGGGTGGGGCTGTCGTTAACGATGCCGCTTAAGTCCGTGGTCTTACCGCACCTGTCGCAGGTATCTCACACCGCAGCCATCGTGCGCGCAGCCAACACCGTTATCTTTTCCCCGAGCGGACTTATCGGTGATAACACGGATGTACCAGGCATGGTCCGGGCCCTGCGAGAGGTTGCCCCCGATCTGGCAGTAGATCGGGCGACCATCATCGGCGGCGGCGCAACGGCACGCTCAGCGCTTGCTGCGCTTGCGCGACTCGGTGCAGCAGACCTTGCGGTTGTAGTGCGACGTGCTGGAGCGGCTGATGACCTTCGCGATGTAGCAGAAGCGCTCAGTGTGACATTGACAGAGGTGTCAATGGATTCCAATCTCGGCGAGGTTCTCACTGCGCCAATTGTCATCAGCACCGTCCCCGGCGGCGCTGCGGACGCCTTGGCGTCTTATGTGCCGGCTGTTGGGGGAGTGTTATTGGACGTCGCCTATAGCCCGTGGCCTACTGGATTTGCCGCGGCGTGGAATGGTCCCGTTGCGGGTGGTCTCGACCTGCTGTTGTGGCAGGCCGTGGGGCAAGTGGAGCTTATGACCGGGATGGACGCACCTGTGACGCAGATGCGAGCCGCTCTCGGGTCGTAAGTCCACCGGATTCGCGGTAGCCAGTCGACTCTGGGACAATTGAGTCATGTTGAGGTGGATCACCGCTGGAGAGTCGCACGGTCCCTCGCTCGTGGCTGTCTGCGAGGGGATGCCGGCCGGGGTTCACGTAACGACGGCTGAAATCGGCGCTGACCTAGCCCGGCGCCGTCTGGGTGTGGGTCGTGGAGCCCGGATGAAGTTCGAGCAGGACGTAGTGCGCATCTTGGGTGGGGTTCGGCATGGGGTGACCATGGGTGGTCCCATCGCGATTGAAGTGGCCAACTCGGAATGGCCCAAGTGGGAGCAGGTGATGTCAGCCGATCCCGTTGATTCGTCAGTACTTGACGGTTTAGCGCGCAATGACCGGCTCACGCGGCCGCGGCCGGGGCATGCAGATCTTGCTGGAATGCAGAAGTACGGCCTTGACGACATTCGTCCAGTGCTCGAGCGAGCCAGTGCTCGCGAGACAGCTGCTCGGGTTGCCCTGGCTGCTGTAGGTCGGGAGTTCCTGCGTCAGGTGGGGCAGATCGAGGTTCTGAGCCACGTGGTCCGCATCGGTACAGCTACAACACATCACGTTCCGGAATACTCCGAACTCACTGCAATTGACGAAGATCCGGTCCGCTGCGCTGATCCGATTGCCTCTGCGGCCATGCAGGAAGAAATTTCCTTGGCGCACCGCGAAGGTGACACGCTGGGTGGTGTCGTCGAGGTACTTGCCTATGGATTGCCACCGGGCCTTGGGTCATTTGTGCACTGGGACCGTCGACTTGACGCCCGACTTGCCGCCGCTCTGATGGGCATCCAGGCGATCAAGGGAGTCGAAGTTGGAGATGGATTCGAACTCGCCGCGGTGCGCGGATCACAGGCTCAGGATGAAATCCACTACGAGGACGGGCGATTGAGCCGTGCCTCTGGTCATTCTGGTGGAACCGAAGGCGGCATGAGCACTGGCGAGGCGCTGAGGGTGCGGGCTGCCATGAAGCCCATTTCGACGATTCCGAAGGCATTGCGCACAATCGATGTCGCAACAGGCGAGGAGGCGAAGGCGATCAATCAACGCTCTGACGTATGCGCAGTGCCTGCCGCAGGTGTGGTGGCAGAAGCCATGGTGATCATGGTCCTTGCAGACGCAGTAGTCGAAAAGTTCGGTGGCGACTCTGTGCAAGAGACCCGGCGCAATCTCAATTCATACCTCGAGTCTTTGGCTATCCGGTGATTCGACCGCGTGCCGTGATCGTGGGTGTTCCCGGTGCTGGAAAGACGTCGGTCGGTAGGTCGCTGGCAAGATCCTGGCAGGTAGATTTCCGCGATACCGACGCCGACGTTGAGGTCCTCGCCGGCAAATCAGTGTCGGACATTTTCGTTGATGACGGAGAGCCACGCTTTCGGGAGCTGGAGAAAGACGCAGTGGCCCACGCCTTGACAGAACACGAGGGAGTTCTTGCGCTTGGTGG
>CAINMH010000138.1 GCA_903850745.1 uncultured bacterium | reverse complement strand
GCGAAAGACATGCCAACATCCTCTCAGGGACAGCCTAGGAGCGATAACGTCGCCTCACGAGGTGACAGGAGGACCCTATGGCAATGTCAATGGCAACTGGCTCTGAGCGCTACCGCACCGGGCGAGTGGTGGGGCTGGCGAGCTCTGCGGCGCTAGGGGGGTTCCTCTTCGGCTATGACTCGGCAGTTATCAACGGGGCATCAAGTGCCATCAAGTCCACTTTCGGTCTCGGCGACTTCGCGATTGGCTTCGTCGTCTCTATCGCCCTCATCGGCTCAGCGATCGGCGCGTGGTTCGCGGGCGGGCTCGCCGAGCGGTACGGCCGCCGCCCGGTCATGGTCATCGCGGCAGTGTTGTTCTTCGCAGCATCCATTGGGCAGGCGCTCCCCGTCGGCATAGTCGACCTATGCATCTGGCGCTTTATCGGTGGCGCAGGCATCGGCGTGGCCAGCGTGATGGCCCCGATGTATATCGCCGAGATCGCCCCGGCCGCGCTGCGCGGCCGCATGGCGTCACTCCAGCAGCTTGCAATCGTCATTGGCATTTTCGCTACCGGACTCGTCAACGAACTCATCCTCACAGCCGCTGGAGGCGTGTCCACCAACTCGTTCTGGCTTGGCCTTGCGGCCTGGCAGTGGATGTTCCTTCTCATGGTTATCCCGGCCGTGGTCTATGCCGTGTTGGCGCTTCGACTTCCTGAGTCGCCACGCTTCCTCATCGGCGTCGGGAAGACCGAGAAGGCGACCGCTGTGCTCGCCTCGATCTACATCGACGATGTGGTGCCGCTTGTCACTAGCATCACGAACTCCCTCAAAGGGGACCACAAGCCGCGCTTCTCCGACCTCCGCGGCAAGCGGCTCGGCCTCATGCCGATCGTATGGATCGGCATCCTGCTCAGCGTCTTCCAACAGTTCGTCGGAATCAACGCCGTCTTCTACTACTCCAACACCATCTGGCAAGCAGTCGGTTTTAGTGAAGGCCAGGCATTCCAGACCTCACTCATCACCACAGCAGTCAACGTCGTGTTCACTGTCGTCGCGATCGCGTTAGTCGATCGCGTCGGGCGCAAGCCACTGCTCATCGTTGGATCCATCGGCATGATCGTGACCCTCGGCGTGCTGACCTTCGTATTCGGCACCGCGCCTGTTGTCGACGGCAATCCGGTGTTGAGTGACGGGCCCGACATCGCGGCGATGGTGGCGTTCAATCTCTACGTGGCCTTCTTCGCTGCCACATGGGGCCCAGTCGTGTGGGTGTTGATCAGCGAGATCTTCCCCAATCGCATCCGTGCAGCAGCACTCGCGCTTGCCACCGCAGCGCAGTGGATCGCCAACTTCATCGTCTCGACGACGTTCCCCGGTCTGGCCAGCGTCAGCCTTGGACTTGCGTACGGCATCTTTACGGCCTTCGCCATCTTGTCGCTGCTGTTCGTGATTGCCAAAGTCAAAGAGACGAAGGGCATGCAACTCGAAGACATCGGCTCTCTCGAAACTGTCAAGGCCTAACGACCTACCACGGAACGACGGCGCGGTCCTCCCACAGGAGGCCCGTTTGGGCACCTTCAACTTCGCGAGTCGCCAGCCACACAATCGTGTCCGCGCCTTCCTCCGCCGATCGGGGCGCGTTTTCACCGCCCATGTCCGTGCGACAGTGACCCGGGCACATCGCGTCGGCGAGCACACCTCGAGACAACACCTCAGCAGCTAAATTCTTGGTGAGCGCATTCACTGCCGCCTTCGAGACGCGATACGGCGCGAGACCACCCGCAGTGCCGGGCCCGGAGAACCGCCCCAGACACGCAGACACGGTGATCACCCGCCCACTTCGGCGTTCGATCATGCCGGGCACAAAGGTGTGCACGACGTGAAAGACCCCATCGAGATTGGTTGCCATCACCTGCGACCACTCAGCCGGATCGCTGCGAATCGTGCGTGATGCTGGACTGCTCATCACACCGGCTGCACACACCAGCACATCCACCGCGGCTAGCGGCCCCAAGTCTTGGGCCATCCGGGCGACGTCATCGGCATTAGAGACGTCACACCCGACAGGCACGACATCGAGCCCATCACTCAACAGAAGATCAGCCGCACGGGTTGCGGATTCGGTGGTCCGCCCCACCAACACGACAGTCGCGCCCAATTGCGCCAACCCTCTGGCCGCAGCGAGTCCGATGCCACGAGAACCTCCAGTGACCAGCGCGACCTTCCCATCCATGCCATCCACACCATTCATACCGGCATCGTGGCATGGACTGCACCCGTGCGCTCGGTCTGTGCGGCTAGGTCTCTAACGGCAGGTCAGTCGCGAAGTCGATGTCATCCGCACTCGCGACATCACCGACCTCCACCAAGACAAGGTCATCACCCAAAGCGTCCAAGAAGACTCTCGCACCGCGATCGCCGTCGGCTGATTTGGCCGCAGCGGTCCAATGAGTACGCGCAAGCATGACCGGGTGGCCGCGTACGCCGTCGTAGGCAGCTGAGACGGCTGTAGCGGGAGTGCTCAAGATGCGGGCCACTGCCTCACTGGTCAGTCCCGGCAGGTCAACCAGAGTGATAAGTGCACGTTCGGCCGCCGTGTCCGTGAGTGCATCGAGCCCCACGCGAAATGAGGAGCCCATTCCGGAGGCCCAGTCTGGGTTGCTGACGACTTGCGCATCCGCGATGTCACCCTGCCAAGCACCAAGAACGACCAGCACGCTGTCGCATCCACCTTCACGCAGAACTCGCACAGCACGATCGACGAGTCGCTCACCGTGGAACATGACGGGAGCCTTTGGACCCCCGAATCGCGAGCCAGAACCAGCGGCGAGGACGAGGCCAACAGTGGTCAACGAGGAGCGCCCGGATGGATCGGTCCTGAGGCCTTAGTGAGTCCCTTCCCACTTCCGCCCCAACGCGACTGCACGATTTCTGCGGCGATCGAAATCGCCGTCTCTTCGGGTGTGCGCGCGCCAAGATCGAGGCCGATCGGACTATGTAGGCGCGACAATTCCTCCTCGGTCATACCAATCTCGACAAGCCGCTTGAGGCGATCCTCATGTGTGCGACGAGAGCCCATCGCTCCGACGTAGCCAGCCGCACTGCGCAGAGCCACCTGCAACGCGGGCACATCAAACTTCGGATCGTGCGTAAGAACACAGATCACCGTGCGCTGATCGACTGGCTGTGAAGCCAACCAACGATGTGGCCAATCGACCACAACATCGTCCGCATCAGGGAATCGCTTTGCCGTTGCAAACACTTCACGCGCATCGCAGATGGTCACGCGATAACCAAGAAGTTTGCCCACACGACACAAGGCTGCCGAGAAGTCGATCGCACCAAAAATGATCATGTGCGCAGGCGGAGCAAAAACAGACACAAAGATTTCGAGACCCTCACCCAACCGTTCGCCTTCGGGGCCGTACATCAAGAAACCGGTGGTTCCCGCTTCGAGCATGCCCAATACATCGGCGGCGACTGTGTCGTTCAGACGTGTCGTGCCCAGCGAACCTTCCGAACCTTCGGCTCGCACGACGAGGTGGCGACCAAGAGCTGGTGAACCTGCAGGTGCCGACACCACTTGGGCAACGGCTACTGGCAGCCCGGCGGCCACACTTGCGGCAATGCCGGGGATCTCCGGCCACGTTGTCTGATCGACTCGGTCGACGAAGACCTCGAGGATCCCACCACACATGAGGCCCACCGTGAAGGCATCGTCGTCGCTGACTCCATAGGTCTCAAATCGGGCCACGCCGTCGGCGATGACCTCGCTGCCGAGCTCGTAGAGAGCGCCCTCGACGCAGCCGCCGCTCACAGAACCGATGGCCTCACCGCCCTGTGTGACGATCATCGAGGCCCCAGCTGGTCGGGGGGCCGAACGCCAGGTCCGAACGACCGTGGCGAGCGCGGAGGCTTCACCTCGCTCGTATGCCTCTAGCAATTCGGGAAGAACCTCGCGCATGACGCCTCCGGTGAGTGGAATAGACCGCTATGCCCAATAATGCCTGTATGACTTCTGTTCGGCTCAGCGACGTGGTTGATCGCCCAATTCTCCTAGACGAGGTGAGACTTGCAGTGGGGGATCCGGCCGCTGGGGCAACAGTGACCTTCAGCGGTGACGTCCGCAACCACGACCACGGCCGCGAAGTAGCCCATCTCGACTACGAAGGCCATCCCAGCGCTGCCGCAGTCCTTGCAGAGGTCGCCGCCGAGGTAGCAGCCCGGCACGATGTTATTGCTATTGCGGTTCTCCACCGCGTCGGAGCACTGGCCGTAGGTGATGCGGCTCTGATCGCGGCCGTTAGCGCGGCTCACCGTGGCGAGGCTTTTGCCGCATGCAGTGACCTGGTCGACACAACAAAAGAGAAGTTGCCCGTCTGGAAGCATCAAACATTTGCCGATGGCACAGAGGAGTGGGTGAACTGCGCATGAGCACTGACCTTCTCACCGACTCATTCGGCCGTGAACATCGCGATCTTCGAGTGTCCTTGACAGACCGGTGCTCTCTGCGATGCACCTATTGCATGCCCGCTGACTTCGCTGACTGGATTCCCACTCCCGAACTGCTCACCACCGACGAGATGATGCGAGTTATCGAGACGGCCACCGAGCTCGGAATTGACCAAGTGCGCCTCACCGGTGGCGAGCCGCTGCTACGCCCTGACATCGTGGACGTCGTACGTCGTATCACGGCATTACCCAAGGCTCCTCGAGTTTCTGTCACAACCAACGCCCTGCGCCTTGCCGGACTTGCGGGTCCACTTCGTGACGCGGGCCTTGAGCGCATCAATGTCAGCCTTGACACCCTCGACCGCGACCGCTTCACCGAGATGACCAAGCGTGATCGCATTGATGACGTGTTTGCGGGTCTTTCGGCGGCACGAACGGCTGGTCTCACGCCAATCAAGATCAACAGCGTTCTCATGCGCGGGGTCAACGATGACGAAGCTGTGGCACTCCTTCGTCGCGCACTCGACGAAGGCTGGCAGCTCCGCTTTATCGAGCAGATGCCGTTGGATGCCGGCAACCTATGGGTCCGCCCACGAATGGTGACGGCTGACGATATTCAGTCCGCTCTCTCCGAAGCCTTCGACCTGTCCCCTGTTCCGGTTCGTGGATCAGCCCCGGCCGAAGAGTTCTTCGTCAACGGGACCACGCAGACCGTCGGCATCATTGCCAGCGTGACGCGCCCGTTCTGTGGAGCATGCGACCGCTTGCGACTCACTGCAGATGGCCAACTGCGCTCGTGTCTGTTCTCCCGCGAGGAGACCGACCTGCGTCCGATACTTCGCGGCGAACTCGACCACTCTGCTCAAGCCAGCGCAATCGCTGCAGCCATCGGCGGGTGCGTCGCAGGCAAACTCCCCGGACACGGCATCAACGACCCAAGCTTCATCCAGCCCGACCGCCCGATGTCGGCGATCGGCGGCTAACCGCCCGCAAACGGCGGTAGCACATCCAGTTGCGATCCGGCAGCCACCACAACAACACCGGGATCTTCGTGAACGGCCAGGCCGTCCAGCAACAACGAGCACTGCTGTAGGACGTCCCCCAGTTTGGCGTCGCTCACAGCAACGAGTTCGGCCAGAACCTCAGTGAGTGTTCCAGGAGCCACTTGGGCTTCTTTGCGGCCCGCAGCGACCCTTGCAGCGGCGTATAGCCCTACTGTGACTTTCTCTCCCACGATGGCAGTCTCCTCTCTCAAGTGGCAGACTAACGGCCGAGCACTAACCACCTTGAGGGGAATCCCGTGGATCTTCAGAACTCTTTCGTCGTTCCGGCTGATATCGAGACGACGTGGAAGGCCCTGCTCGACATTCACCGGATTGCCCCCTGCATGCCGGGGGCGGTGCTCACCGCGTCCGAGGGCGACACCTTTGAGGGCACGGTCAAGGTCAAACTCGGCCCCGTGACCATGACATACGGCGGAACTGCCCGCTTCGTAGAAACCGATGAGGCCAATGGCCGAGCGGTGATCGACGCCAGCGGCAAGGAGAGCCGCGGGTCAGGAACCGCAAAAGCTCTGGTCACTACCCAGTTGGTCGCTGAGAGCCCGACGAGCACTCGCGTCGAGGTCGTGACCGATCTGGTCGTCACCGGTAAGCCCGCTCAGTTCGGGCGGGGAGTGATGCAGGACGTCGCCGGACGAATCATCGACCAATTCGCCGCGAACCTCTCCGCCGTCATTGCCGCAGAAGTCAATCCTGTGACTGACCAGCCCGTTGTGGTGCCACAGGCGGCCGAGAGTATTGACCTGCTCGGTGCGGCAGGAGCCCCAGTACTCAAACGCCTAATTCCAGTCGCGATCGGAGTCGTTGCTGTCGTGGTGTTGGTGGTCATCATCTCCTCTCGCAAGCGCACGCGTTAAATGTCTATCCCACGCACCGCAGTTGTAATCACCGTCTCCACTCGGACGGCGGCCGGCGTTTGGGAGGACAAGTCCGGACCCATTTTGGTTCGGGGCCTGCGTGAATTGGGTTTAGCAATCGGTGAGCCGATAGTTGTCACCGACGGCGAGCCCGTGGAATCCGCACTTCGCGATGCCGTCGCGGGCGGAGCCCACTGCGTCATCACAACGGGCGGAACCGGCCTAACACCGATGGACCTCACTCCGGAGATGACGCGGCGCGTGATCGATCGCGAGGCCCCAGGGATTTCAGAGGCAATCCGTGCCTACGGCGCTGCGCAGGGAGTTACAAGCTCGATGCTTTCTCGCGGTATCGCGGGGGTCGCTGGTCGTACTCTGATCATCAATCTCCCCGGTTCGACCGGGGGCGTCCGCGACGGCCTGGCCGTTATCTCCCCCGTGCTCGCCCATGCCCTTGACCAGATCTCCGGTGGCGATCACTCCCCCGCCGATCCCGGGTCCCGAACCTGAGCGAGGGTAAGAACATGGCCAACACCGAGCGCGTTTCTCCACCGCCGACAACCGGGATTCATCACTTCTCACCGACTGTTTCAGACATAGAAGCGTCTGCTGACTGGTACACACGTGTCTTCGGCATGACCCGACTCGATCGACTAGCTCCGCATCATGGCGACGAGGACGGTGGCTACGCAGTTCTGCTTGTTGAACCGACGACGGGCTTCCTCATTGGACTCCACCACCACGAGGGTTTCCACGGCGGTCAATTCGATGAACGTCGAGCCGGTCTAGATCACCTAGCTTGGGGTGTGTCAACCCGTGCGGATCTTGACGCTTGGTCAGAATGGCTCACACAACTTGGTGTTTCACACTCGGGCGTCATCGAGAAGCCCCAC
Organism: uncultured bacterium; assembly: GCA_903850745.1. GTDB lineage: Bacteria > Actinomycetota > Actinomycetes > S36-B12 > S36-B12 > CAINMH01. Next base: position 43,593 of record CAINMH010000138.1, on the reverse strand, counting down.
GTCTCATACGCGGCTATCGTGTTTCGAGATCCTGACAACATCCAGCTTGAACTCTTTTTTCGCTACCCCGCCTAAGCAAGTATCCGAGCAGGCGCTTCGAGTAGATCGATGAATACCTTCATCCACTGCGCCGCGAGCACACCATCAACTGGGCGATGATCGACACTCAAAGTGACCGTGAGGACGTTGGCTATTACCACAGAGCCATCTAGCGCCACCGGAGCTTGGCGAGTGGCGCCCACCGCGAGGATCGACGCTTGCGGCGGGTTGATGATTGCCGCGAACTCCTCAGTGCCGTACATCCCAAGGTTCGAGATGCTAGTGCTCCCACCTTCGAGCTCGTTTTGCGTCAACCGACCAGTGCGAGCACGTTCAGCAAAGTCACGCACTACCGCTGATATCTGAGAAACAGACAGATTCTCCACCCCACGCACGACAGGCGTGACTAGACCATTTTCCGTCGCAACCGCAACGGCGATGTCCACGCTTGCGTATTGCCGAATCGCGTCAGCGCTCCACGTCACATTCATCCCCGGCACGAGCACATGTGCACGCGCCATTGCCTTAATGAGTAGATCATTGACAGATACACGAACATCCCCACCAGAATTGATCTGCTCGCGAAGCTGGAGAAGCGCATCCACTCGTGCTGTACCTCGAAGATAGAAGTGCGGTGCCGTCGTCTTGCTTTCGGTGAGCCGCTTAGCAATCGCACGCCGAAGGCGCGTGTGCGGCACATCGACAAAACCACCGGCCGCCGGTGCTGCGACGCCCGGTCGAGGTGAAGAGGATGCAACGATTGGGCCAGCGGCTATGGCCGCTTCCACATCACATCGCACAATGCGCCCTGCGGGGCCACTTCCGGTTAGCGTCGACACTTCGATGTCGGCCTCACGCGCGAGTTTTCTTGCTAGGGGACTGCTAAAGGCACGACTCCCTCTCACGTCAACGACGGATGTTGGTGTGAAATCTGGCGTGGGTTGCGGACCAGCGGCAGACTCATCCGTAGCTGCGTCTGTACTTCGTTTCGCTGCCTCTTCTCCACCAAAGCCAAGAGTTGCCAACGTTGCTGGCACGTCGGTGACGACTTCACCTACGGGAGCGATCAATGCGATGGGCGCACCGACCTTGATCTCCGCGCCATCCTTCACCAACGCTTGGACAAAGACGCCAGCCGCCTCAGCCTCGTACTCGACGATCGCCTTTTCTGTTTCAATCACGGCCAGAACATCACCTGCTGCATACGTCGTGCCTTGCGGGACGGACCACGACGACAAGACGGCTGCTTCAGAACCCGCTGCGACTTCTGGCATCAGCATTAGCTCAGCCATGATCAGGCCCCTAACATCTGACGAAGCTTTGCAACAACCTCTGGCGCCTGCGCGAAAGCAGCGCGCTCAAGCACCTTGCTGATGCTCGGCGAAGCAACACTCCCAGTCACCCGCTCAATCGGGGCATCAAGCCAGTCGAAAAGCCGGCGCTGGATCTCATCGGCAAGCCAACCGCCATAACTTGTGCCGACGGCACCCTGCTCAGCAATCAGAACGACATTGGTCTTTTTGACGCTTGCAGAGATCGTCTCCCAATCCAAACTGGCACGATCGAGCCATCGCAAGTCAATGACGTCAACATCAGCGTCCAACTCTTTGACCGCTTCCATCACAAAATTGGTCATGGTGCCATACGTAATGATTGTTCCCTTTGCACCCGTATTCTTCACAGCCGCTTTGCCGACCGGAAGACAGTAATCAAGATCACCCGCTGGACCATCGCCCGTTGAGTTGTATAGATCAACAGACTCGATTACTAAGACCGGGTCGTCGCATCGCAGAGCGCTGTTCATGAGTCCGACGTAATCGAACGGATTCGAGGGCGCCACGATTCGCCAGCCCGCTGAGGTGGCGAAAATTCCAGCAGGATCCATCGAATGCTGGGAACCGTAACCCGTGCCAATCGCGACTTTGCTACGGAGCACTACCGGTACGGGGTCCTTGCCACCGAACATGTGCCTCGCCTTAGCGATCTGATTGAACAACTGATCTGCGGCGACCCACATGAAGTCCGCATACATGAATTCGATGACAGGCCGGAAGCGGCCGTCAAGCGCCATGCCTCCAGCCAGGCCGGTGAAAGCATTCTCCGAAATAGGCGTACCAAGTACTCGAGCTGGATAAAGGTCACGAAGGCCCTTAGTCGCACCATTCGTGCCTCCGTTGAGGCGATGTACATCTTCGCCCAAGACGACTATGCGGGGGTCCATCTCCATCCGACGTCCCATAACGACAGCGACTGCATCGATAACCTTCATTTGCTCAATGCCACCCGCATAGGAGTCTCGGTCACTAAACGTTGCCCCCTCGAACTCGCTGAGATCACCACGAATGCCGACATCAACGAATGCCGGGTCCGGCCATTCCGACGGCTTGATTCGACGCTCACCTGGCTTGCCGTCCGGCTTCGGTTCGAGAAGAACATCACCCAGTCCGGCCATGACCGCATCCGCGGCAATCACGAAAGCCGTGGCCTGATCCTCAGAGAGCACACCTCGTCGAGCCAGATGGGAGGCAACTAGCTCGATGGGATCGCGCGAACGCCAAGAGGACTCTTCCTCCTTGCTGCGGTAGCGAAAGGCGCTTCCCGGGAAAGGGCCGTTCTGATGGAAGTAGCGGTAGGTATCCGCCTCAATCACGGTTGCACCATGACCCTCGCGCATGTACGCAGCAGCCTCCATGGACGCCAGATAGACCGCGAGAGGATCCATCCCATCTACTTTCCAAGCGGCCAGGCCAAAGCCCGGACCACGGCCAGAAAGCCGAGAGTCCGCCGTGACCTCATCGATGTGTGTCGACACTGCATAAAGGTTGTTCTCAATAAAGAAACACAGTGGCAGGTGCCAGGCCGCAGCGAGATTGAAAGTCTCAAGGGTCGAGCCGATATTGGAGGCCCCGTCACCGAAGTAGGTGACTGCGATGTTTTCGGTGCCCGCATGCTGATGCGCAAAAGCCGATCCGGCCGCAAGAGGCACCCCGCCGCCGACAATCGCGTTCGTACCGATCGCGCCAGCTTCGTTCCACTGCAGATGCATGGAGCCACCGCGTCCATGACTGAATCCCCGATCAAGGCCCGCGATCTCCGCAAGAGTCCTCAGCATCAGGCCCTGTACCTCGACCGAGATTGGTGCGGTGGGATCGATCCCTTCAGGAGCGACATGCTGGAGCGTCTTGGCAAGGAACTGATGGTGCCCGCGATGTGATCCGTTGACGGTGTCACCCGGGATTAGCGCGAGTCCAGATCCGACCGCAGCGCCTTCCTGACCGATGCTCGAATGTGCTGGGCCGTGAATCAGGCCGGCACCGGCTAGCTCGAGGACATACTTCTCAAAGGACCGAATCAGGACCATCTGACTGAACATGCTGGTCAGCAGTCCCGGGTCGGCGCTGTCCCAATCCTCCGGCGTCGTCGTAACTTCGACCCATGGGGCATGTGGGCTCAGGGACTTGTGTTCGGGCATGTGAAACCTCCGCCAGTCGGTGACGGGAGATTACCTCATATTGGATCCAATCGGCAAGGCTTTTCCCTAAAATATCGCAATATAGGTCATACTTCACCATAAATGGATCCATTATCTCTCTGATGGGAGCCACCATGCCAGGACTTCCCGGCCTACGCGGCCTAGACCACATCGGCTTCACTGTGCCCGACCTTGAGCAAGCCCATGCCTGGCTTGTCGACGTCATCGGGTGCGAATACTTGTACCGCCTCGGCCCATTCCATAGTGACGATGACTGGATGTCCGTGCACCTCAATGTTGATCCACTCACGGTCATGCGCGAACTGCGCTTCTACCGATGCGGTGGGCAGGCCGTCTTTGAGGTCTTCCAGTACGAAGCGCCCGAAGCCAACGATTCTCAGCCGCGCAATAGCGACATTGGCGGACATCACATAGCGCTTTACGTCGATGATCTTGACGAAGCGATTCAGCACCTGCGTGATCACCACGTAACAATCCTTGGCGAGTCAACTGCCAGCAAAGGTGCGAGTGAGGGTCAGCGCTGGGTCTACTTCATGTCACCATGGGGCATGCAATTTGAACTGGTCTCCTACCCCGATGGCAAGGCCTTCGACAAGGACCCATCGAGGTTCGCATGACTGCTGCGGCCTCGAGCACCGCAAGTGAGCGGGTAGCAAGCCATCTCAGGGCTCAGATTCTCGCTGGAGAGCTCGCTCCCGGCACTCGGATTCGACAAGAGGATGTCGCTGCGGAATTCGGCGCGAGCCGACTCCCCGTACGAGAGGCTCTGCGAATGCTTGCGGCCGAAGGACTTGTCGAGTTGGAAACGAACAAGGGGGCGCGTGTCCCCGAACTTGACGGCGAAGAACTCTCGATCGTCTACGAAATGCGCGAACGGCTTGAGCCCCTCGCGCTCACATCAAGCATCCCCCTACTGACACCGCTTGCCGTAGCGCAACTCCATGAAATTCAGGACCGAATCGCCCGCGAAGATGGCCTGATCGACTTCCTCACTTTGGATCGCCAATTCCACATGCTCACCTACTCAGCCTGTCCCAGCGTGACATTGCTGACCACCGTCGAACGTTTCTGGAACAGCACCCAGCACTACCGTCGCGCGTTCATGCAGGTGGCCACACCGCATCGTCGCGCTATGGTCAACGCAGAACATGAACTACTCGTCGATGCCATCGAGCGACAAGACGTCGAGGATGGCGAGCGTTACCTCACAGGACATATCCGGCGAACCCGCATCGAATTGGCCGAGTTGTTCAGGGTGTGAGCATCACCTTGAGCGCTCGACGGTTCGCCATTGCGCGGTAACCTTCGGGGGCGGACTCCAATGGCAGACTCAAGTCAAAGACTTTGCCAGCTAGTAGCGACCCGTCTAGGATCTCGGGTAGAAGTTCGTCGATGTAGGCACGCACTGGCGCGGGGCCACCGCTCAACGTGATATTGCGCATGAACATTGTGTTGATTCCGATAGGACCAACCTCATATTGCGGGACTCCTACCCGGCCGATAATTCCTCCCGCGCGAACAACTCCGAGCGCCTGCTCATAGGCGTCCAAATGGCCAACGCATTCCAGAACTGCATGAGTGCCATCGCCCCGTGTCAACTCGCGCACACGTTTCACTCCCTCATCGCCACGTTCAGGTACAAGATCGGTGGCCCCAAAGTCACGACCAAGCTCAAGACGGTCGTCGTGCCGACCCATCAAGATGATGCGCTCTGCGCCAAGCCGCTTTGCGGCAATGACTGCACACAGACCGACAGCCCCATCACCAATGACAGTGACCGAGGTCCGCGGGCCCACTCGCGCAACCACTGCAGCGTGATGACCCGTGGGCAAAACATCAGCGAGCGTCAGAAGTCCAGAAAGTAACGCAGAATCCTCAGCAACACCGAGCTTAACCAGCGTAGTGTCGGCCAGTGGGATCCGCGCTGCCTCGGCCTGCATCCCCGATGCGCCGTCCCGCCCGTGCCCGTAAAAACCACCATGTCGACAGGAACTCGTCAGGCCCTCAAGGCAGAAGTCGCATTCACCATCTGAATACGAGAACGGTGAAACTACTAAATCACCTCGACCCAGGCCCGTGACATCGCTTCCGATCTCTTCGACGATGCCCAAACACTCATGTCCGATGGAGACGCCCACCACTGTCGCCGGCATAGCGTTGTACCGATGCAGATCGCTGCCACAAATACATGATCGCAGAATTCGGATGACGGCATCTGTCGGGCTCTGGATGCGCGCATCGGGGATCTCTTCGGATCGAACATCATGCGCGCCGTAGATGAGCGTCGCTCTCATCTGCCGCCTCCTGATGCCCTGGAACTGACCCGTCCCTAGGTTAACCAGGGAAGGCTCAGTCAGTGCCCATTAACCATGGAAATGATCCGCTCCGGGGTCAACGGCAAATGTGTCGCTCGAGTAGCACCGAGCGGCTTCAAGGCGTCGTCGACAGCGCTCGCGATTGCTGCAGGCGCATGCATACGACCACCTTCGCCGCCGCCCTTCATGCCGTAGGGAGTAAAGGGCGAAGGAGTCTCGTGATGGCCAAGACGAACCTCGGGGATTTCCATCGCGGACGGGATTAGGTAATCCAGCCACGACGAACTCTGAATCTGTCCCTCATCGTCGTAGACAAATTCCTCATATAGCGCTTGGCCAACGCCCTGCGCCAGACCGCCAATGACCTGACCGTCAAGCGAGCGCGGGTTCACGACAGTGCCGCAGTCATGCACTGCTATGTAGTCAAGGAACTTGACTCCACCAGTCTCAACGTCCACCTCAACGACAGCAATATGAGTGGCGTGCGCCATCATCGGGTAGAAGATGCCCAGATCGCTACGATCGGCCGTAGGAAGCGTCGTGTACGGATGGTCGTAGACCATGTCCGCATCGAAACCGCTGGTGATGTCATCGGGCAACTGGTGCTTGAAGAGCCGCGGCATGATCGCGATCTCGGCCAGCGACTTGCGCTGACTTGGATCGCCCTTCACCTGAACGCCACCATTGACATACTCCAGATCGCCTTCAGCAACCTCAAGCATGTGCGCAGCGATCTTGATTGCCTTGTCGCGGATCTTTGCTGAGGCGCCTTGAACAGCACCCGTGATCATCACGGTGAATCGGCTGCCACCGGGGCCGCTACCGGGCAAACCCTTATTGGTGCCCTGATACGCAAAGGACACCTCGTCGGGGTTGACACCGAGTTCCTCTCCGAGAACCTGCGCCGCCACTGTCTCAGGCGAGTTGCCCCAGAATGCAGTGGAGTACATAGTCACAGAGACCTTGCCTAGTGCATCAACATGTAGCGAGACGCTCTCGGGCACGCTGGACACGCCCTCTGCGCCACGGAAGAACCACCACTCGTTAGCTGCATAGACGCTTCGTTCCTGCTGCGTCACGATGCCGATGCCGACGTATCGACCCTCTTCACGGGCTTTAGCCTGCTCAGCCCTCCAGTAGTCAAGCCTGGCATCCTTTAGCGCCTCCTGAAGAACCGCCTCATAGTTGCCCGAGTCGTAGACGTTGCCGCCGGGGATCTTGTGGGGGAACTTATCCGGCGTGATGAAGTTCTTGCGACGCAGCTCCAAGGCATCTACGCCAAGTTCGATCGCTGCCTTGTCGACGAGGCGTTCGAGCGCGAAGTTGTGAACCTCGGAACCGAATCCGCGGTATGCACCTTGCTGACACTTATTAGTCAGCACGCCAACCGCGCGATAGGAGATCGCCTTGATGTCGTAGGGCCCGATGACTTGGGACATCGCATTGCCATGAGTGCCGAGGCCGAACTGGAAGTAGGCACCATAGTCGTCCGTGCAGACAAGACGAAGAGCACGGAACTCGCCGTCCGCCGAGATCGCCATCTCGATGTCGTACTCACGCTCAGATCCGTGATGATCACAGCTCAGAGCGTGATCCAAGCGATCCTCGACATATTTGACCGGGCGGCCAAGGAACTTCGAACACATGCCCGCTGTGACAGTGGCGCGAGTTGCCCAGAACTTCGAACCGAAACTTCCACCTGCCGGCATCGGCACAAGATCAAGCTTGTTGCTATCGATTTTCAGCGTGCCAGCGACCAGGAACGAGAAGTTGGTCAGGGCCACGGAATTGGCATGAATTGTCAGCATTCCATTGCCTGGGTTGTAGCTTGCTACCGAGCCTGCGGTCTCCATGGGCTGAGCCGCCGTGCGACCCCAATAAACATGCTCCCGGACGATGTGCGCAGCACGCTCGAATTCGCCGTCGACATCACCGAACGCAAGGGTGCTGTCGTGTGCGACGTTGGACTCCATGCCGTCATGAAGCAGTGCCGCGCCAGCCTCTTGCGCCTTTCGAGCGCTAGGAACCGGAGCCAAGGGCTCGTAATCAACCTCGATGAGATCTCGGCCATCCTCCGCGATGTAGCGGCTCTCGGCAACAACCACTGCAACGCCTTCGCCGACGTAACGGACCTTCTCATCGGCCAGAACACGCCATTTGTGCAGGTTGGGCTCTGGGTTGAAGTCGGGCATCCAGTCGCAGAGCTCCGCGGCCTGCTTGCCTGTGATGACGGCAACCACACCTGGCAGCGCCTCAGCGGCCGAGGTGTCCATGCCCTTGATGATGGCGTGCGCAAATGGGCTTCGGAGCACAGCTACGTGCAACATCCCATGTAAGTCCATGTCGTCGATGTAGCCGCCTCGACCCATGAGGAACTTCTTATCTTCCACCCTAGGAAGGGATCGACCAATCCAATTGAGTTTGTTCATGCCACCGAGACCCATTAGTTGCTCACCTCCGTCGCATCACCAAGTTCACGCGCCGGGATACCGGCGTCGTCAGACCATTCTTCGCCACGCAAACGAGCGGCTGCCTCAATGACGGAATCAATGATGTGCTGGTAGCCAGTGCACCGGCACAGGTTGCTTGCGATTGCCTCGCGGGCTTCGTCGCGGGTTGGATCCGGGTTCTCCTCAAGAAACTCTGTTACGCGCATCAGCATACCCGGAGTACAGAACCCACACTGAAGGCCATGGCGACGCCAAAACGCTTCTTGGATGATGTTAAGTTCCTCGCCTTTAGCAAGACTCTCCACCGTGGTGATCTCGTCTCCATCAACCTGGACGGCCAGGGTGATGCACGAACGGGCCGACTGCCCATTGATGCGCACTGTGCAGGCGCCGCAGACCCCGTGCTCGCACCCAGCATGGACGCTCACCATCCCAGCGCGCCGGAGCGTGTCATGCAAAAGTGTGCGTCCTTCGACAGTCAGGCTCGTCGAATTCCCGTTGATGTTGAGTGTAATTTCGTGCTTGTCAATGTTGCTCACTTCGATCCTCCCTGAGCGCGTGCTACTGCAGAAGTCAAGACTCGGCCCGCGTAGACACGGCCGAGATGTGCGCGGTATTCCTCCGAGCCGTGCATGTCCGCGCTGCAATCAACGTCGACGAGTGCAAGGTCTGCAGCTTCGGCAATGGCCTCGGCTGTCGGCATCGAGCCAATGAGCCGCTCCTCGGCGGCAAATGCGCGGAATGCGCGGCTTGCCATGCCAAACATGCTCAGCGTCGCAGAAGCGACCTTGCCATCGGCGCCAAGCTGAATAACCGAAACGCCACCCGCAATTGCGAAATTGCCATGCGTACGACTGAACTCATCGATCGCATAACCAGAACCTGCCGGCACTACCGGGAAGGACACTGATGAGAGCATTTCGCCCGACTCGATCACAGTGGTGAATGGCCCAATAAAGAAATCTACTGCCGGGACCTGACGCTCGCCCGAAGCCCCCACCACAGTGAAGGTGGCGTTAAGTGCCAGTGAAGTCGCTGCTAACTCTGAGTGCGGATCGGCGTGTGCAAGGGAGCCACAGACTGTGCCCCGGTGGCGAATTGGCTCATGGGCAACCCACTTGAGCGCCTCCACTAAGAGCGGGCAGCGATCCTTGACAACCGGTGAATACTCAACTGTTGACTGTCGCACGGCAGCACCGATGGTGATGGCGTTTCCCTCATCGGTGATGGCATCCAGTCCCGGAACTCGGGTGATATCGATCAGATGCGACGGCTGCGCGATCCGGAAGTTCATCATCGGGATGAGGCTCTGGCCACCCGCAAGAATGCGAGCGCCCTCGCCATGTTCGTTCAACAGGGCAACTGCGGCGCCGACCGAGTCAGGCCGCAAATATTCGAACCGTGGTGGCTTCATTTAAGCCCCTCCGAATCTCGTTTATCAATGGGTCGCGGTGCGAGGAGACTACCTCCGTACCTATGGGCCGTCAAGTAATAGCGAACATTTCACTTGGAGGGTTTTCTTAGTCACTTGATCCGGAATGCGGCAGCGCCTGAGATCGAATCCACTACCTCCGCGAGGGCCCTTACCGAGTGCCCCGAGACGAAGGAGTCGACGTAGGGCAGTGCCGCTGCCATGCCCGCCACAATCGGCAAATATCCCGGCACGGCCTTGCGGGGGTTGACCCAGATGATGCGGTGCGCCATCCGTCCAAGTTGCTCCATAGCGACCATAATTCGTTGTGGATCACCGGTTTCCCAGCCATCCGAAACGATCACGATGATCGACCCTCGAGCCATCCCGCGGCGGCCATAATCGCGAAGGAAATCTTCGAGAGCCTGTCCGATGCGGGTCCCACCCGACCAATCCTTGGCGACCGCTCGGGCATGCTCATAGGCCACATCCGGGGTTCCCATTGCCAGCTGCCGCGTCAGACGTGTCAGGCGGGTGGAGAACGAGAATGCCTCAGCCTCAAGTGCCTGAACAGCTCCTCGCATTAAGTGTAGGTACACACGCGCATAGGACTCCATTGAGCCAGAGACGTCGGCGAGCAGCACGACTCGACGCGGCCTAAGTGAGGAGCGGCGACGTACGAGTAAGACCGGGTCTCCGCCAGTCCGTTGGGCTCGACGCAGCGTTCGTCGGATATCAATGCTCGATCCTCGCCGATGCACCTTGCGCCTCCGCGCCAGCTTTACAGGTGGATTCATTCTGATCTGATCTACCAGCTGCCGGATAAGGGCCAGTTCCTCCGGGGTGCATTGGGCAAAGTCCGCGTCCATGAGCCGTTCCATTTCGCTGACCTGAACCACTACTTCCTCTTCGTCCTGATCAGGCTCCTCCTCGTCAGATGCCGTAGGAACCGCGACGTCCGGGCTTGCCACGACGGAGAGCTCCTCCTCGGGCTCGGGCGCATCCTCTTCTGGCCCATCTGGATCGGGGATCTGCGAGGGCACCATCTGTGGTTGCTCGTCCTCTTCTAGGTACTCAGCCCGCCCATCCCGAAAGAAGCGCTCAAACGTCACGTCATAGCGGGAAATTTGTGACTGATCACTCAGCAACGTCACGCGCCCGAGCCAGTAGAGAATCTGACGGTCCGTGGTCTGGGTCAGTGAAACAGAGTGAGCAAATCGTTGGCAGCGATCGGGAGAAACTGGGACTCCGGTCGAACGCAATTCGTGACCGAACGCAGTCACGATCGCAGCAAAGGCATCCTCATGCATCCGGCAGCCAGGACATGCCCGGGGTCCGTACTAATTCTTGATCCTCGCGGTACTTAAGGACTGATCCCAGAGTCGCCTGCGCGGTGCTCTCGTTGAGAATGTTCAATCCCAAGAGTTCCGCGGCATGAACCCAGTCGATCGCTTCTGCGACACCAGGCGGTTTCTGCAACGGGAGCAGACGAAGGTGCTCAACCGCTCCGGCAATCTGCGCAACCAAGGGTTCAGGGGCCTCTGGCACTCTCATTCGGACAATGCGAATAGCCCGATCGAGGTCCGGGTAGTCAATCCAGTGGTAGAGACACCGACGCTTGAGCGCATCGTGCAGATCGCGGCTGCGATTCGAGGTCAAGATCACGACAGGGGGTACCAGTGCACGGATCGTCCCGAGTTCGGGGATTGTGACAGTCGATTCTGCCAACATCTCGAAGAGGAACGCTTCGAACTCCTCATCTGCGCGATCGATCTCATCGATAAGAAGCACAGCGGGCATGGGTCCAGGATGCTCCAGTGCCTGCATGATGGGCCGAGTGATCAAATAGTCACGGGAGAAGAGGGAGTTTTCAGAAAGCCCACCCTGGGATTCGGCAAGGCGAATTCCGAGAAGTTGACGCGGATAGTTCCACTCGTACAAAGCTTCAGCCGCATCGATACCCTCGAAGCACTGCAACCTTATGAGCGGCACTTTCAGCAGAGCAGCTAGGGCCTTCGCCGCCTGAGTTTTCCCCACACCTGCCTCTCCTTCGAGCAGCAGAGGTTGTGGCAGACGTACGGCGCAGAAGAGAGCCGTTGCAAGACCCGCGTCAGTGACGTAGCCGAGCTCGGACAACTGCTCCGCGAGCGCCAATGGGTTGGGCACGAGCGATGACACATTGTCCAACTCGCTCAACCTCTCCGTCGTAAAGAACGCCTACCCCCCCATTGTTGCTTCTGGACCTCGAAGCGTCTAGCGGGCCACTAGCCACCAAATCACACCAACAGCCGCGACAACCACCACGGCTGCCGGAATCAGCCGCTTCAACACCGGCTTTAGGGCTGCATTGCCAAGGTTCAAGGCTTCGTTATTGAGCACGGGAGCCGTGGTTGATGTGCCGACTGCGGCAGCCTCGGCCGAGCTAGCGCCCGGCTCGGCAACCGCGGAGGCAGATCCCTGACGCGCCATCATGACCTTCTCCAGATTGCCCGCGAACTGCGAAATGAGGTGCTTGGAGACATCAGCCATGACGCCACGGCCAAATTGAGCAGCTTTGCCGGTAACAAGGAGCTCAGTGGTGATCATGGCCCTGGTCGTGTCAGGAGTCTCCGCAACGAGGCGAGCAGTGATATGAGCCGAGGCAGTGCCGGCGCCCTTTTTTTCCTTACCCGAGGCCTTAATCACAGCAATGTGCTCTGCCGCGTTTATTGACTCAAAATCGCCTTCGCCTGCAAAGGTCATGAGAACAGGCCCCAATTTGACCTTGACATCTGCGGTGAAGTGGTCACCCTCGAAGGATGTGAGTGTTGCACCGGGCATACATGGAGTGATGGCCTCGACGTCCAGGAGCGTGGCCCAAGCCGTCTCTAGATCGGCTGGCACGACGAACGAGTTTTCAAGTTCCATCTTCATCCTTCCACGGGAGGGTGCCAGATTGGCGCGCCCCAAAGTTTGTGCAGTTATACTACACATTACTGCCCAACGCGATGTGTCCTTGGACACAACTAGCGAACATTTTGACACGTTTTCCGACGAACATCTTGACACCTGCCCACCGTCGGTGTTCACTGCAAACGAACAGATTGCAGCCTCCCGCAGTCATCCGATTGCCGAGGGGGCCGTTGGCAGATTGAGGGAGCAGGTAGACACATGGCGCGCGCGACGGCAACGTACGGAAGTATGAACGTTGACTGGGAGAACCGCCTTGACATGGATCAACTGCGCCGGGACCGGTTGGCCCGACTCAGCACCACATTGGCCGGATCCGAACTCGGGTCCCTGCTCACTTTCGACTTCGCCAATATCCGGTATATGACCGGCACCCACATTGGGACTTGGGCGATGGACAAGATGATTCGATTCGCGATTCTCCCCCGCGGAGCAGCGCCGGTCCTTTGGGATTTCGGCTCCGCCGCCAAGCACCACGTGCTCCAGGCTCCGTGGCTTGATGCCGACTACGCGGCGTCACATACCGACGCGGGCCTGACCGGCCACGAGCGTCATCACGGGGCTGTTGCCCCAGAGCACCAAGGTGGTGGCTCGCGAGCCGGCATCTCGACCCTGCGCGGAGCCATCGGCCCTTCGGCAAAGCGCGCTGAAGACGTAGCACTCAAGATCTATGAGGTCCTTGCTGAGCGTGGCTTGCAGAACGAGCCCATTGGCGTGGACGTGATCGAAATGCCTGTCCTACTAGCTATGCAGGCCATGGGGCTAACTGTTGTTGACGGTCAGCAGGCTTTTCTCGAGGCCCGCAAAATAAAGACGCCCGACGAAATCGGGCTCCTGACGCATGCAGCCTCAATGGTGGATGCTGCCTACGAGAATCTCTACGAATTCCTGCGTCCAGGAGTGCGCGAGAACGAGTGCGTCGGTCTCGTGGCAAACACTCTCTACACTCTCGGCTCCGAGTATGTCGAAGGCGTCAATGCGATCTCGGGTGAGCGTTGCTCCCCGCATCCGCATGTGTTCTCGGATCGTATCCTTCGTCCCGGAGATCCCGCGTTCTTCGACATCCTGCACTCCTACAACGGCTACCGCACGTGCTACTACCGCACCTTTGCGGTCGGTAGCGCATCAGTGGCGCAGCGTGATGCCTACAAGATCTGCCGCGAGTACATGGATGTCGCGATCGCGGCGGTCAAGCCTGGCGCCACGACTGCCGAAATCTGTGAATTGTGGCCGACTGCTGAGGAGTTTGGCTTCCCATCCGAAGAAGCAGCCTTTGCCCTCCAGTACGGCCACGGAGTTGGACTCTCCATCTGGGAGCGCCCAATTTTCTCGCGTTACACAAGTTTCGATGCTCCCGAGGTCCTCGAAGAAGGCATGGTCTTTGCGCTGGAGACCTACTGGCCAGCCAAAGATGGCTGGGGAGCTGCGCGCATCGAAGAGGAACTTGTCGTGACCAAGGACGGTTGTGAAGTCATCACGAAGTTCCCCGCCGAAGAGCTTCTGGTCGCGGGCAAGCGCTACTTCACCACAGGCGGAGCCCTTCCTTTGCTTCGTGACTCCCAATCGCATTTGAACACTGCCGCTGGCCGCGGCGAACTGTAATTCCGCACCTAGCCCGACGCGAAAGGGCCGCACAACTATGACCGTCACTACTGCCACAAAACTTTTCATCGGTGGGGAGTGGGTTGATTCCACCAAGCACCTCGAAGTAACCGATCCTGCGACATCGGAACTGCTGGCAGTCATCAGTAGTGCTTCACTACAGGATGGCTTAGATGCAGTTACCGCGGCACATAATGCATTCCACACTTGGGCAACTACACCTGCCCGCCAGCGCGCTGAGATTCTGCGCAAAGCGTGGGAGATCATGACCGCGGAGGCCGAAACATGTGCGCGACTGATCGTCTTGGAGAATGGCAAAGCCTGGCGCGATGCGATGGGCGAGACGTTATACGCCGCTGAGTTTTTCCGATGGTTTTCTGAAGAGGCGTCGCGCATTGAAGGCGATTTCCGCTACTCCCCTAGTCGCGATAAGACGATCGTCACCGATCACCGCCCAATGGGAGTCGCTTTCCTCATCACGCCGTGGAACTTCCCGGCGGCTATGGCGACTAGAAAAATTGCACCCGCGCTCGCAGCTGGCTGCACCTGCATTCTCAAGCCAGCCAGCGAAACACCACTGACGGCGCTCTGGATCGCGGAAGTACTTCAGCGGGCAGGAGTTCCCGCCGGTGTTGTGAATGTGATTCCGACTACTGAGACTGGCATGGTGTCCAGCGCCATCCTCGCTGATCCCCGTGTCGCAACGCTGTCATTTACCGGCTCAACCTACGTAGGAAAACTTCTGCTTCGACAGACCGCCGATCGGGTCTTGCCGTCCTCAATGGAACTCGGCGGCAATGCACCGTTCATCGTGTTCGAAGGTGCCGATATTGATGCCGCTATCGCTGGTGCGATGATCGCCAAGATGCGCAATGGCGGCGCTGCGTGCACCGCGGCCAATCGGTTCTACATACACGAGTCAGTCGAGGCTGATTTTTCGCACAAGTTACGCAACGCCTTCGCTGACCTGAAGGTGGGATCGGGCCTAGATCAGGCGAACGATCTCGGGGCAATGGTGTCCGATGGTGAACGTGACAAAATTCTGGAATTGCTCAACGAAGCCAGTGCCGAGGGCCTCGCGCTTGACCCGGCTGTGGAGATCCCGAAACAAGGTGCGTTTATAGCCCCCTACGTCATCACTGGCGTTGAACAGGGGTCCGTACTCACCCGGAATGAGATTTTTGGGCCCGTCGCTCCCATCATCGTCTTCGGCTCAGAAGACGAAGGCGTGCGTATGGCCAATGACACCGATTACGGTCTCATCTCCTACGTCTACGCAAGGGACGCCGGTGTGGGTCTGCGCTTAGCCCGCCGTATGGAGTCCGGCATGGTGGCCATCAACCGAGGGCTTGCATCCGATCCCGCAGCTCCATTCGGAGGCATGAAGGAATCCGGTTTGGGTCGTGAGGGTGGTTTCGCCGGCATCCACGAATTCCTGGAAACCCAATACTTCGCTGTCGACCTGTAAGCCCTAGATAGCTGCACCATTCGAGAGAAATCCCGCAAGGGCAGACATATCCCGGTCTGCAATGCCTGATTCACATGCTCGCGAAACCTCTGCCAGCGCCGCTCCCACTACCTCTGCATGAATGCCCATCGATTGCGCGTAATCGTTGATGAGGCTCAGATCCTTACGCGAGAGTGCAAGAGTCATCGCGGGAGGCAGACTCTGATCTAGGAACGCAGCCCGCTTGTAATTGACGAAGGGGGCGGCAATCACACTCTCCTGAAAGACGTCATACGCATCAGAAAATTCGACACCTCCCGCTGACGCCAGCGCCAGCGCTTCACTGACAGCGGCATTGAGCGAATGCACCACAAGATTAACTGCAAGTTTCATCGCCTGTCCAGCACCCGCCTCACCCAGTGCCATGACGCGCTTAGCAAAGGCCAGCAAAACGGGCTCAATGGCGGCGATGCCGCTCGCGCTCCCGCTCGCCATGACGAGTAATTGCCCAGCCTCGATTGTTGGGACACTGCCCGATACCGGGGCGTCGACGAAGCGAATCTGTGCAGCGTCCAAAACAGCATTCAGTCTCCGCGCAGACTCCACTCCACTCGTTGCCATGTCACAGACCACTGCGTCCGCACCCAGCGCTGCCAGTACCGCAGGATCCAGAAGCACTCGCTCCGTTGTCGGTCCATCGGCGAGCATCGAGATAGCGAATTGATTGCCCAAAACAGCTTCTGCTGGAGTTGCGAAAGCCGCGACATCGCAAGTTGCTTGGAGGGCCTGCACCGGGCCTTCACTCCGGTTCCAGACGGTCACCTCATGTCCTGCCTGCACGAGCTTGCGCGTCATGGCTGCACCCATGCGCCCCATTCCTAGAACGCAGACCCTAGCCACGGGGATCTACCAGAATCTTGCCCGCCGCCGCGCCGCGCGACAGACGTTCGAGTCCGCTTTGCACCACGTCATCCAAACTAATCACGCTCACCGGAAGAATCGAGGCCAGATCCGTGCGGTCGAGAAGAGTGACTGCCTCTGGAACGTCAGTACCGCATACATGCGCGACTGTGGTCGTCACATCAACCTCGCGTAAGACCAGGTCGGCCAGCGTGAGTGGTTGCGGCACTTTGGTCAGCCCAACCAACACAACTCTTCCACCGCGCGCCGCCAATGCAAAAGCACGCTCCGCTGACCCGATGACTCCCGCCGTCTCGAATACGATCTGTGCACCACTTGGGAGCAGATCACGAACGTCCGCAGAAGTCGCTTCTGGGATTATGAGATGGGTCTGCGTTGCTCCAAGAATGCGGGCGGTATCCAACCGCGACTGATCAATATCAAGCGCGATCACGGGACCATTGTGACCAGCGAGCGCCGCCAAGATAAATGATCCGATCGCCCCGGTCCCAAGCACAACGACTGTGTCGCCTGCGACAACGCGAGCTCGGCGGACACTATGGATCCCAACCGCGAGAGGCTGCGCTAGCGCGGCGTTGTTGTCAAGACACGAGTCTGGAATTGGGATGCAGATTCCAGACGGAGCAGCGACAAACTCTGCCAGCCCACCGTGAGTGCTAAGCCCAAGCGTGTAATAGCGCTCACACAAATTTGTACGCCCTGACGAACACCATCTGCATGCGCCACAAGAGATTCCGGCACCGCATGCAACCCGCTCACCAATTCGCGATCGAACATTGGCGCCGGCATCGACAATCTCACCGATGAATTCGTGCCCGAGAGTTGTGGGTCCAACATGGCCGCTGCCCGGGTGCCTATTAGTGAGGGGCACCATCATCGGTCCCTTTGCGTACTCCGTCGCATCGGTGCCGCATAGCCCATTGAATCGAACATGGATGACCACGTCATCGGCCCCAAAGGTTGGTTCGGGACGATCCTCGATCCGCAGGTCATGCGGGGCGTGCAGAACTCCGGCCTTCATGGCACTCCGATCACACAAACGACTGTTAAGTGAGAGTGACCACTCTATCGGCCTGGATCCACGCTGAGAAGTACCTAGGGAGCAATTTACTGAGCGGGTCGTTCGCTCACGTAATTGCGCACCACCCAGACGCCACGCGCCGGTACGGTTCCCTTATTGGTGAACACATGTGGAATGTGCGGCTCGAAACAGACGGAATCGCCCGGCTTCAACAAGTAGGTGTCAAAGCCATACGTCACGGTGAGTTCACCACTGATGATGAGCCCGTATTCCATCCCATCATGCCGAAGCATGGAGCCGTCGCTTGTGGAACTGCTCCCCGGCGGGTACTCGATATCCATGAAGTCCAAGTCCCGGCTGCGATTGGACGCAAGTTGCTCCCACACCACCCCGGAATCCATGATCAGCCGGGGCCGATCAATTGGACGAACCACCACAATGCGGGCATCGCTTCCTTCGCGTTGCCACGCATCCATTGGCTGCCCAAAATCGGATCGATTTATTGGCGTTTCGCCATCTAACCCCTGATCGCCTGGGGCAAATCCAGCCGTTCCAGACTGTATTTGGAAAAGGGCGTCGATAGACACACCTAGGAGAGTCGCAAGAGCATAGAGCGTCGCTACAGATGGCTGGGACTTGCCATTTTCGATCTGGGACACAAACGAGGGTGATACAGACAACTGTCGGGCGACTTCACGCAACGCTAGCCCAGCCTGTAGCCGTGCCTCTTTGAGGTGGACGCCGAGACTCACGACTGGATCCCCGTTAGCAGTCGAAACGTCGACCGTTGCGCTCACTGCAAAACCTTCCCTCGACTTATGCGACTAGTGAGCTCTAGGTCGCCTGTCGAGAGAACCGACCGGAGGCTAGCGCCACAGCCACAAGAATAACCACTCCATAGACGATTCCCTGCCAGCCCGGGCCGAAGCCGGGAAGTCCGCGAAGGAAAGCGATGAGCACCACCATAAGCAGTGCGCCAGCGACGGTGCCGATATAGTTGCCCGATCCGCCGGCAATCGATGCCCCGCCGATAGCTACTGCCGCGATCGTGGCGAACAAGTATGGCGTTCCCATGTTCAACGACGGGTCACCGAGGAATCCTAGGAGCAGGATTCCGCCGAGCGAGGCCGTAACCGCGGAGATGACATAGGTCGAGGTTGTGACTCGATCAGTGCGTACCCCTGAGAACCGGGAGACCACAGAGTTCGTGCCAGTCGCGTAGAGACCCCGACCGTATGACGTCTTGGCAAGGATGACCGTTGCAATCACGGCAAGAACGACCCAGATGATCGTGATCCACGTGAAGGGGCCGATAACGTTCTGCGCCAGCGTCTTGAGAGCGGCTGGCGCGGACGGGCTGCCCTTGCCTTGCGTATAGAACTTGATTCCGCCTTCGACTACGCCGGCCATACCCAATGTCATGATGATGGGAGAAACCTTAAGGCGGGCGATTACCGTGCCGCTGATCCAGCCAATCAGCCCCGCCACGACGAGAGTGATCGGGATTAGCCAGATAAGTCGCTCGCTGTTGAGATTGGCCAATCGGGCGATAACTATTGCTGATCCGGTCATAATCCACGGCACCGAGAGATCTAGTCCCCCACCCAAAATGACAAAGGTCTGGCCGATCGAAGCAATACCGATGATAGCCGCTGTGGTGAGCAACAACGGCGTTGTCTTGGCGAACGCAAATTCCGGCGAGCGCAAAGTCGCGGCGATGAAAATTACTGCTGTGACACCGTAGGCGATCATGATCGAGCGCGCGCTTGGAGAGATCCGACGCCTCTTAGAGCCGACTCCCTCTGCTGGATCAATCTGCGTGTCAATACTCATCGGGTCCTCCTCGCATACGCATCGAGAGCTGCGGAACTGACCACCGCAATGATCAGAATCAAGCCGATAACAAGAGCCTTAAGGAAGTCAGGGAGTCCAAAGGCAAAGATGATCGGCGCAATGATAGTGACGATCAACGTCCCAACGAGACTGCCGCCGATACCTCCTTTGCCACCGGCGAGTGACGTGCCGCCAATGACCACAGCCGCAATGGACCACAGGATGTAGGGGTCGCCCATGTCCGAGGCCGCGGTACCCGTCTTCCATGCCAGATAAAGACCTGCGAGAGCCGCGAGTGCGCCCGACAACATAAAAGTCGTCACAGTCGTCCTTCGGATCGGGACTCCAGACAAGAAAGCCCCAGTGCGATCCGAACCGAGTGCTCGGATCGAAATTCCCAATCGAATCCGACGGAACCAGATCGCAAAAAGAATCAGTCCGATGAAGAGGAAGACTCCCCAAGAAAGTACCAGGGGCTTATCGCTGAAGGACTTCGTGAACCACTCAGGCACATCACCGCCAGGGATTGGCACGAGAAGGAGTGCGATGCCGCTCAGAATCGACCAGGTCGCCAGCGTCACGACAAAGGATTCAAGTTTTAGGTACGCGACGATCACACCATTGAACGCGCCACAAAGTGCACCCACCACAACGCAAATAACAAACCACATGATGCACTCAGCCAGCGAGGACCATCCGCGTGTAACGAAGATGGCGGCAGTCAAACTCATTACGCCGCCGATGGACAGATCGATACCACCTGACTGAACCACGAGCGTCTGCGCAGTCGCCGCCAGAGCAAGGGTCATTGCCGTC
Source organism: uncultured bacterium (assembly GCA_903850745.1). Lineage (GTDB taxonomy): Bacteria > Actinomycetota > Actinomycetes > S36-B12 > S36-B12 > CAINMH01. Next base: position 23,296 of record CAINMH010000138.1, on the reverse strand, counting down.
GGAATCCAAAGGTTTAGCGACGAAAGCGCACCTGGGCTACCGACGAACAAACCGGGGAACTTGGCGGCCCATATGAGTAGCAGGACCAAGAGGATGATGTAGGGAGCCAGCATATTGATCTTGCCACTGGCTACGAGGCCGACTTTGCGGCGCTCTGGCGCTGCGACTTTTGTCGTGGTCCTACTAGACATTGGTCTTCACCTCATCTGCGCCCACAGACGCCGCCAAAATCGCCTCATCACTCAGTTCTGCGCCTTGAAGTTCCTTTACGATCTCGCCACCGCTCATTACGAGGACCCGATGGCAGACATGGGCGAGTTCTTCAAGATCGGTCGAGTAGAACACCAATCCGTAGCCTTCCGAGGCGAGGCTCTGCATCATTTTGAAGATCTCAGACTTTGTGCCCACATCTACCCCGCGGGTCAAGTCGAAGAGGAGCAAAATTTTCGCGTGTGTTTCAAGAGCCTTTGCGATAACAACTTTCTGCTGGTTGCCGCCAGACAAACTGCTGACCAGCGCTTCGGGGCTAGAGACCTTGATCTGGTTGTCGGCGATGAGTCGATCAACCACCTCGCCTTCCTTTGCCTTATTGACGAAGCCATAACGGCTGAGGGCAGACAAGCTCGCAAGTGTGAGATTCATTCGGATGGACTTAGCAAGCAGGAGGCCCTGGGTCTTGCGGTCTTCAGGCACGTAGGCGATGCCGATGCCTGCACGCATCGCGTCACGCGGGTTAGAGAAGGACTTCGGTTCACCCTCAATCAAAATTTTGCCATCCGCACTGATGGCGCCGGCAAGCGCAGAGAGGAGGGTTACCTGGCCCTGGCCTTGAAGACCACCAATGCCGACAATCTCGCCGGCCCGAACTGACAATGAAGCACTACGCAGACGGTGCCCGACACTCAATGCCTCCGCACGAAGGAGTTCCGAGCCTGGCGGAGTCGTGGACTTTTCCGGAAACAACTGAGCGATTCGACGACCTAGCATCATGGTCACGATTTCATCGTCGGACTTCTCGCCCAACTCAAAGGAACCAACCGAATTGCCATTGCGCAAGACAGTGATTCGGTTCGCGATATTGCGGACCTCACGCATGCGGTGTGAAATAAAGAAGATAAGCACACCCTCACTGGCGAGGCGACGGCACATGGTGAGTAGCCACTCAGTCTGCGCATGAGAGAGCGCGGAGGTTGCTTCGTCAAGGATGAGAATCTGCGGATTTGTGGAGATGGCCTTAGCAATCTCCACGAGCTGCTTCTCACCAACTGTGAGCGTGGAAACCACGCGATCTGGGCCAATGTCGGGAAGGTTCAAACTGGCAAAAAGTTCTTCCGTACGGGCATAAAGTTTTTTCGCCCGAACACTTCCCACTATTGAAAGGGATTCGCGTTTGAACCAGATGTTCTGCGCGACAGTGAGATCTGGAATAAGGGACAGCTCTTGAAAAACAGCGGCGATGCCCTTGCGAACTGCCTCGACAGGGTTGCTAAGGCTGAGTTCCTCGCCATCCCACACAACGGTGCCCGTGTCTGGCTTTTGAGCGCCCGCGAGAATCTTGATCAGCGTGCTCTTGCCCGCTCCGTTCTCGCCGATTAGCCCATGGATCTCACCCGCAGTTGCCGTGAGATCCACAGACTTGAGCGCATGTACGCCGCCGTAACTCTTGGCCACGTTTTTTAGGACGAGTTCTCGCATCCCACCGCCTCCTGTCAACTTCGCTCATAACGTGCGGTGAACGACTACCGCATTAAGTGTGGCTCCGATTCTCCGTTCTCGCAGGGAGAACGGAGAATCGGAGCCTAAAAGTGCTACTTACTTAGCCGACGACGTCGGCAGCAGTGATCGGAAGATCAATGCCAACCGGGAGGACCGGCAGGGACAGCGAGCCTGGCTGGTCAGAGTAGAAGTTCACTCCATCCGTCCACTCCGAAACGTTCGCGTTCGGATAGGCAGCGATGCTGGTGTTGCCCTTGACATAGAAGTACCCATTAGGGGCATCCATCACGAGCGTGCGTGGGGTGGCTTCCTTACCCGAAATCGCGTCAAGCGCCACGTTCAGGGCCAAGACACTGATGCCGGGGGAGTCAGTCCAGTACACACACTTCTGGTTGGCGTCGCCCGCACACTGCATTGCGCCAGCGTTGTTGGCGGTGCCGGAGATGACGTAGCTGGTCTTGCCTGCGGCGATGAACGCCTCAGCTGCCGGAGCCCCCACGTACATCGTCATCGATGCCGCAAGATCGGGGTAGCTTGCCAGAATGGCGGCTGTACCCGACTTCTCCTGTGCAGGGTTGAAGCCACCCTCGTACTCGCCAACAATCTCGATTCCGGGGTACTTCGCGAGCTCTTCCTTGACGCCCTTTGTGAAGTCAAGGCCGATAGCCAAACCCTTTAGACCGTAGTCAACTGCGACCTGGCCCTTGCCACCAAGCGCCTCAGCGACAAATGCTGCGGCAACCTGACCGTTGTACTTCCAGTCGACTGCGACCTTCCACGCACACGGTGCAGTGGCCAACGAATCGAAGGTCACGACCTTGATGCCAGCGTCACAGGCGTTCTGGATGGCCTGATTGACGGCCTCGGGAGAAGCTGCCTCCATGATGATTGCGTCAGCATCGCCCTTGGCGATGATGCTCTCGATCATCGCGGCCTGATCTTCGGGTGCAACGCCGGAGTTCGAAACCTCGAGGGTCATAATGTCTGCGTACTGAGGGAGTGCAGCAGCCAGTTCGACCGTCTTCTGCATCTGCTGACGCCAGTCGTTGTCAGAGAAGTTGTTTGTGAAGTAAACCTTCGACTTCTCTACTGGGGCCGAGGACGTCGTGGGAGCCGGAGCGCCCGAGGTCGTAGGCGCCGGTGCTGGCGTGGATGAAGACGACGAACCGCCGCCGGAGGAACCGCACGCGGCGAGCGTGGCGGCGGCAACGAACGCCACGCCGCTCGTGATGACGAGACGTCGTGCCCCCTTGCCCATTGAGTTAAATGCCATTCGTGAATCTCCTTCGTTTAATTGCGGTTGTCGTCTCCTGAGAGAGGATTGCCTGCTCTCAGGCATGACGGGATTGTCATGTGTTAGTGAACACCCGTCAAGTCTTTGGGGGGTAGATGTTGCGTAATTGTGATCATCTCACTCAGATTTGTTAATTTCTCCGAAGATTTGCGCGTGGCATCACTCGAATCCGTACATAGGTGGTAAACAAGCCCTCTACTGCGCATGCTGTCCCCCGGAGAGCTCAGAACGCAGGACCTCGTGCCCCATTCGGTCGCGCTTCGTCCGCAGATAACGGACGTTCTCCTCAGTTGGCTCCACCTCAAGGGGAACTCTTTCGAGGATGGACAATCCGTAGCCCTCAAGACCAGCTCGCTTCTGAGGATTATTTGTGAGGAGCCGCATTGTGCGGATCCCAAGTTCAGCCAGGATCTGCGCCCCAGTTCCGTATTCGCGGGCATCAGCTGGCATGCCGAGGGCGAGATTGGCCTCCACCGTGTCATGTCCCACGTCTTGGAGCGCATAGGCACTCAATTTGCGAATCAGCCCGATGCCCCGACCTTCGTGCCCGCGCATGTAAAGGACAACACCGCTTCCTTCGGAAGCGACAACCGCGAGGGCTGCCCGAAGCTGCGGTCCGCAATCGCATCGCCGAGAGCCGAGGGCATCACCGGTTAGGCATTCCGAGTGCACTCGTACGAGGATCTCCTCGCCATGGCTGATGTCTCCGTAGACGAGCGCAATGTGCTCTATGCCATCGATACGGGAGCGGAAACCCACCGCGCGAAAGTCGCCAAATTCAGTCGGCATGGGAGTTTCGACCAGCAAGTCGACTTGCCGCTCCGTGCGCCTAATATGCGAGATCAGGTCAGCGATGGAAATCATCGGCAGACCGTGTTTGTCAGCGAATTCCCGACACTGCTGGGAGCGCATCATGGAACCGTCATCATTGACGAGTTCGCATAGGACGCCAGCGGATCGGAGGCCGGCAAGCCGAGAAAGATCCACGGCAGCCTCGGTGTGCCCGGCACGTCGTAGGACCCCCCCGTCGACAGCGCGTAGCGGGACAACGTGCCCCGGGCGAGTCAACTCATTTGACGTCGTAGCTGGATCTGCAAGAGTTCGAATAGTAAAGGTACGATCTTCTGCTGAGATTCCAGTCGCAACGACATCCCGCGCATCAACCGTGATTGCGTATGCGGTGCCACGTCGGTCCTCATTGACGACAGTCATCGGTGGCAGTCCCAGTCGATCGAGTTCACTACCTGGCATGGCCACGCAGATGTATCCAGAAGTGTGTCGAACCATAAACGCTGTGAGTTCACGAGTCGCAAACTCTGCCGCGAAGATAAGATCGCCCTCGTTCTCTCGATCCTCATCGTCCACGACAACCACTGGCTTTCCGGCGCGGATCGCGTTGATCGCACTGTGGATGTCATCCAAGGGCACTTGCTGTTCATTCTCATTGAGGGACGTCACCGCTCCAACGCCCCAGACTGGACGGCAAGTCCGGAACTGAGCATTTCCTCAATCGTGCTCGCGTCTACGCCCGCCTCGAGCAACAAGGCAGTTGTCTGCTGACCAAGAGCAGGAACGTCACCCATTCGCGCCTCAACATCCGCAAAGGTGACCGGAGGAAGGAGAGCGGGAATTCGACTGAATTCAGTGCCGACTTCACGCCAGCGATTGCGCGCCTTAAGTTGTGGATGCTCGATGACTTCGCGAGGTGTTTTGATCTCAGCAGCAGGAACACCAGCCTTCGTTAATTTCTGTGTTAACTCTTCGCTCGAGAAGCGCACCGAATAATTCGCGACTAAAGTGTCACACTCTTCACGATTGCGCACGCGAGCTACGTTCGTCACGAATCTCGGATCTGCAACAAACTCCGGAGCACCAAAGACATCGGCCATGAGTGTGCGCCAGCCATTGTCATTCTGGACGCCAATCAGGACTTGGCCATCGTTCGTAGGAAATGCTTCGTAAGGAGCGATGGACGCATGCCCAAGGCCCATGCGGGGCTGATTCCTTCCGGTAAACATCGCCGTATAAAGACCGTAGCCGATCCACTCGACCGTCGCCTCGAGCATTGATACGTCTATCGTTGCGCCCTCTCCAGTGCGCAGCCTGCGGATGAGCGCAGCGAGTACACCCTGACATGCGTACATCCCAGCTGCGATATCTGCCGTAGGGATTCCGGTCTTAACGGCCGTTTCCGGCGTTCCAGTGATGGAGATGAGTCCCGACTCGGCCTGAATCAGCATGTCGTAGGCCTTGCGCTGCTCGAGTGGGCCACCGGTGCCATAGCCCGTGAGTTCCACCACGATCAACTTCGCATTGAGCGCACGAAGGGTCTCGCTTCCCATACCGAGCCGCTGCGCGACACCAGGAGCCAGGTTCTGAATGAACACGTCGGCGTCGGCGATTAGTCGGAGCACCGCGTTGAGACCTACCTCAGACTTCAAATCAACGGCTAAAGATTCTTTCCCGCGATTCAGCCACACGAAATGAGCGCCAGCTCCGTCAACAACGTGGTCATATTCCCGCGCGAAGTCCCCGCCATCGGGCCGTTCAATCTTGATTACCCTTGCGCCCAGATCCGCGAGATGCCGTGTCGCCAATGGAGCGGCAACCGCCTGCTCAATGGAGACGACAGTGAGGCCTTCGAGTGGTAGGTTCACAAGGTCCCCTCGTGGAAAGTGCTATTCGACATCGTTAGCGTGGACACGGTCATAAGTGTCTGAGATCGATTCATGCACGTCCAATACAAAGTTGGTCGGTCTGTGATACCTCTATGTCATGGATATTTCACAGTTACGAGCTTTTCTCGCCGTGGCCGAAGAATTGCACTTTGGGCGAGCTGCCGAGCGACTCCACATGGCTCAACCACCACTGAGCCGCACGATCCAGCAACTCGAGCGTGAACTGAATACTCGGTTGTTCGAGAGAAACACTCGGTCGGTTCGGCTAACGGCAAGCGGTCGCGCACTCTTGGTTTCAGCGCAAGAGGTCATTCACACTATTCGTCGCGCAGAGGAGTCCGTGCGGGACGCCGCCGCAGGGGAAACGGGTCTAGTCCGCATTTCCTTTTCGGGAATCTCGACGTACCCTCTAGTTGCCGCCCTCGCTCGATCTCTGCGCGCTAGCAAACCCGGCATTCAACTTGAACTGTCCAGCCAGACTTTTGCCCTGCCCGCAATGCGCCTTCTCGTCAATCGTGAGACAGACCTAGCCTTCGGTCGGTGGGACGGCGTACCCGCCGGTATCGCCGTGGAGACCGTGATGCATGATTCTTTAGTCGTGGCAGTGCCCCTCACGAATGCGATTGCGCAGCGAACCGAAATTTCATTCGCAGAGCTCCACGACGAGAAATTTATTTCACTACCACCACATGAAGGTTCAGTTATGCCTGAACGCCTGAGGCGTTTCACACGTTCGGCGGGCTACATTCCAGACATCGTGCAGATCGCGCCCGACACACAGTCTGCGTTGGTGCTTGTAAGTGCTGGCGTGGGAAGTCATGTCACGCTGGCCTCGGTCGCAAAGAACGTGACAGATGAAAACTTCAGATTTATTCCCATTCCGGGAGTTGACGCGGAGGTTGACCTCACAGCCGCTTGGCGTGCCGAGGACACGTCACGTGCGTTGCGCGCGGTCTTAGACCATCTAAAAAAGTTAGAAGTTTCGGGCTGATGCATCACCGGCATCAACTCTGTTCCACATCGAAACAAGTTTCACGTCCCCATGCGTGCCAGTCTTCTGTCAAATAAGTCGCCGCAAATTCAGGAAGGTTCCCGACCGTGATCACTCTCTCCCCTGTTAGCGACTCTGCAGCGCTGCGCAAAGCCTTCGCTGCGTTCCCATCGGGAATCGCAGCGGTGTGTGCCCATGTCGACGGTCAACCGGCAGGCGTGGCAGCGAGTTCCTTCACCTCAGTGTCCCTCGATCCGCCATTAGTTTCTGTATGCATGCAGCACACGTCTACTACTTGGCCCATTTTACGCAAGTGCAATCGACTCGGACTTAGCGTGCTGGCCGAGGGTCACGATGAAGCGTGCCTACAACTGGCGAGCAAGGATGGCGATCGCTTCGCTGGCATTGAATGGGACCGGAGTCCGCACGATAGCGTCTTTATTGGATCATCAACGGCCTGGTTTGAGGTCTCACTGTTTGACGAGGTCATGGCAGGCGACCATGTGATCGCCCTGCTGGAGGTACACGGAATGGAGATTTTCACTGAAAACGCTCCATTGATCTTCCACCACAGCAAATTTCATAAACTTGCTCCCACACAACCAAAATCCTAAAGGGATCGCTCGCTCGAATCGAGTTTGAAGTGTTTGAGACGGCGATAGAGAGTCGTCCGTCCGATCCCCAACAACTCCGCGGCTGCTGACTTGTTGCCACCTGCTGCGGCGAGTGCGCGCACAATTGCGTCACGTTCCGCCGATTCGAGCATCGACATGCGTCTACGCGGTGGCGCTAAGTTGAGGTACGCAGGCAGATGACGCCGCTGGATCACCGGCTCGGTCACACTCTCGACGAGGCCCGTCACTACCTCGACAAGTTCGGTGATGTTCCCGGGCCAGTTCCATTGCATGAGGGATTGCAATGCTGCCGGCGAAACCGAATGTCGACTATTCGAGTCCACTCGCTCAAGAACTTCTCTCACGAGACCAGGAATACGCTCTGGCGTCTCGGTTAGTGACGGCAGAGACAAGGTGCCAGGAATTATCCTGAGGACGTTCGCCACCGCCGAACTTGTCGCTTTACTGTCCACCGTAATCACAAGGCGCGCATCACGTTGGCCCATCAAAACTGCATTTTGATGAACTCTGATGAGATGTTCGAGTAGTTTAGCCTCACTGTCTGGCAAAAGATCAACGCACCTCAGTAGCACACTGGTTCCCGCAGTGAGTCGCGCTTCTAGCTCCAACCACGGCGTCTCACCTGAGGCGCAAAGTTCGACGTACTCCATCTCGCTGAGTTTCTTACGGGCTTCAGTTGCGCGTCCTGATCCACTCGGACCCTCGATAAGCGTCACCGTGTTGGGCAAGACATTCTTCTCCTCGAGAGCCCGCCGCCGGGCGCTCGCTCGCCGCTCGCCTTGCTCTGGTGAATCGCGGAAGTGGAGGACAAAGTGTTCTCCACTTCCGCCCACGAGTCTCTGTACGGCGACGTCAGCGTTACTTGGCCCGTACGACGCGAGACGAAGCTGGCCACGGCTCCAGTCATGCGCATTCAGCATCTCCCAAAGGACCACATGTGACGACGCATCGACGTAGGAAAGCCCCGGCGTATTTGCCAGCAATGACTGCCGATCCATAACGACAATAGGTCGCTCTGCATTTGCATGCCGCATGAATGACATAGCTAAGGCAAGGTCTTCTGGCTGTGATGTGGCTTTGAGGCGCTCTTCTATCTGCCGCCCAATTTCACGGGTCAAAGTCACCATGAGGGGATCTGAGGAATCTCGTTGAGCACTCATGGAAACGGCTCCCATTATTGAGCCTCCAGGAGCTGAGACAGGCACCGCGGCGCACGTCAACCCCGAGAGTACGTCGTTAAAATGCTCGCTACCTACGACGAAGACAGAATTACGCTCAGCAATGGCGGTGCCGATGCCATTGGTTCCGACTTGCTCTTCGGAGTAGTTGAAGCCCTCAGCTGCGTTCGCCCGATCAAGGCTTTGGAGTACACGGGAGTCTGTGGCCCTTCGCATAACGATACTGCCGCCACGGTCGCTCAACAGAAGAGCGGCGCCCGTATCAGCTAAATGCTCTTGCCAACGATCGAAGATTGGCGCCGCAGCCCTACAGAGAATCGAGTCGGTGTCGATCTCAACAAAGCGCTCAGTAGGAACGTCTCGCGGGACCTCCACGCTGATGGATCTGCGCCAACTCCTTAGGATGACATCGTTGACTATTCCTTTGGTCTCTATCGCCCCCATGAGCCCAGAACTGATGAGTTCGTGTCTGAGGTCTCTCACCGGATCCGGCACTTGCTCACCTCCACTGGACAGCACTCGCTCTCATGGCTAGGCCAAGGATGCACCAGTCCGTCTGCGGCTACTACACCTAAGTTAAAATCTATTGTTCCCCATTCGGTATTGAAGTTTAACCGTAATGTTCCGGATCGGAACACCGCAGAGCGTCCGCGCCTCACGAGAATGAGGCTTTACGCTCGAATAAGGAGAGCTGTATGTCTAACCAGTTCGCCACGCTCAACCCCAGTAACGGACAGGTGCTCGCGACATTCCACGCGGCTACTGACGCTGCGGTCTCGGCTGCGATCGCGTCTGCAACGAGCGCCTACGGCCACTGGTCGAAAACGGATGTCAGCGTGCGGGTGGATCTGCTTCAACGTCTGGCGGCGCACTTTCGCGACAACACCGATGAGCTTGCCGCACTTACAACGCTTGAAATGGGGAAGCCAATTTCCCAGGCAAAGGGCGAGGTCGGTCTATGCGCAACCATCTTCCAGTACTACGCCGACAAGGCCACCGAACTGCTCCGCGACGAAGAACTGGACATCGCCGGCGCGGGTCGCGCAGTTGTGAGCACTCTGCCCATCGGGCCGATTCTCGGCATCATGCCGTGGAACTTTCCGTACTACCAGGTCGTGCGCTTCGCTGCGCCAAACATCCTGCTAGGCAACACGATCCTCCTGAAGCACGCGATCAACTGCCCCCAAGAAGCACTTCGCATCCAAAGTGCCTTTGAAGAGTGTGGGGCCCCCGAAGGCGTATATCGAGATATTTTCGCAACGCATGAGCAAGTTGCGGACATCATCGCCCATCCAGACATCCAAGGCGTTTCACTTACAGGCTCAGAACGCGCAGGACGTGTTATTGGGGCTCTTGCTGGACAGCATCTGAAGAAATGTGTACTCGAACTCGGCGGGTCAGATCCCTTTATCGTCCTCGACGATGCCAACCTCGACGACGCAGTCGATGCAGCCGTTTTCGGCCGTTTCCGCAATGCCGGTCAGGTCTGCAGTTCGTCCAAGCGGTTCATCGTGCTTGACCCAATCTACGACGAGTTCATGGACAAATTCGTCGCCAAGTCGCGGGAGTGGACCCTCGGCGATCCCACTGATCCAGAGACTCTCGTCGGCCCCCTGTCCTCGATCGCGGCACGCAATGACTTGACGAGTCAAGTGAGCGATGCCCTCGACAAGGGCGCCACACTCCACCTTGGTGGCGAGATTCCCGATCAGCCTGGTGCTTGGTACCCGCCGACCATCCTTAGTGGGCTCACGCCGGACATGCGCGCCTATCGAGAAGAACTCTTTGGGCCGGTCGCTATGGTTTACCGAGTATCGTCCGCAGACGATGCGATCCGCCTAGCCAACGATTCTCCATACGGCCTTGGGGGCGCAGTCTTCAGCAGCAACGAGGATCGTGCCCTCCAGGTCGCTGCACAGTTAGTAGTTGGCATGGTCGGCCTCAACACCACGATCAAGAGCGCCCCTGACCTGCCGTTCGGCGGAGTGAAGAACTCAGGGATGGGCCGTGAACTAGCTCGTTTCGGCATCGACGAATTCTCCAACAAAAAACTGGTGCGTTTCGCCTGAGACGAGTGCCCACCCCGGTCTCGTCGTTCCACATCGGAACACTTCAGCCCCTTGCCAGAGAATCAAAATAGCCCTAGCCGCCGATTTCATCCAGTCGAACGCACCGGGAGCGAAACGTAGGCGGGAATAGCACTGGAGTCGCACCGACTCCCGAATCGAAAGGACTGACGTGAAGATCGGACTCTTCGGGATGCCGCTTCATCCGGCTACCCGCCCCATGGCCGAGGTTTATGACGAAGATGCGGGCCGCATCATTTTGGCTGACCAACTCGGCTTCCATGAAGCTTTCATCGGAGAGCATCAGTCGTGCACAACCGAGCCAATCCCCTCGCCGCTCATGTTCCTGGCTTCTCTCATCAACCAGACCAAGAACATCAAACTCGGCAGTGGTGTCGTCGCCCTCCCGAACCATCACCCGGCGATGGTCGCCGCGCAGGTCGCTCAGTTTGACCACATGTCACGGGGCCGTTTTGTCTTCGGCATCGGACCCGGTGGCCTCGCCAGCGACATGGAACTCTTTGACGTTCTCGACAACGAGGGACGTGGCGAGAAGATGATGGAAGCAATTGACATCATTCTCGACATCTGGGTTTCAGAGCCTCCCTACAGTTACAAGACGAAGCACTATGACTTCGGTATCAGCCAGACACTCATTCCAGAACTTGGAGTAGGCTCGATTCCGAAGCCGTTCCAGCTGCCACATCCGCCTATCGCCTCTACTGCAATGTCCCCCTACTCGGGCAGCGTTTCCACAGCTGTCCAGCGTGGGTGGTCACCAATGAGCGCCAACTTCTGTGGTGTGGACGTCATCTTGAGCCACTGGAAGAAGTACGTCGAAGGCTGCGAGAAGGTGGGCAAGGAGCCGACCGGCGATGAGTGGAAAGTAGCTCGCAACATCGTCATCGCAAAGACTGATGAAGAAGCCCGTGACCGAGTAATGGATCCCAACGGCCCCAACTTCTTTTACTTTGATTACCTCTGGAAGGTCTTGGTAGCGGCTAACTACACCGCAGTGATGAAGGGTGACTCCACAGAGCCTGATGAGGCATTCACTATTGAGCGCCTCGTGGAAAGCATGGTCGTCTACGGCTCTCCTGACACGGTGACCCAGAAGCTCGAGACACTCCGCAAGGAGACTGGGCCGTTCGGCACTTTGTTGATGGCCATGATGGATGGTTCCAACGGATTCGACGCTCATGAGCGTGAGTCAATGAAATTGCTTGCAGAAAAGGTTGCGCCGAACTTCCGCTAAAAAGTAAAACGTTCCAAACCCCGGGGGCGGGCTTATCCCGCCCCCGGGGTTTCTCTTCTCCGCTACCGAAAGGCTCCAGTCATGCGTGATCAGATCTCTTGGGTAGTCACCTGCTCAGTCAAGCCCGGTAAGTTCGAGGAGTTCAAGAAGGTCGTCCGCGCCCTCGTCGAGGACACTCGCAAGGAGCCGGGAAATCTCGCCTATGACTACAACGTCAACGCCGACGAGACGATAGTTCACATTGTCGAGATCTACGCGAGCTCCGAGGCGATCGTCAGCCACGTGACAACAGTTTTTGCTCTCTACGCAGACCGCTTTGTCGACTGCGTAGACGTCGACTCGTTCGTCGTTTACGGCAGCCCCAATGCGGCCGCCCTTGAGATTCTTGATGGGTTCGGGTCGACCTACTTCACTCCCTTCGACGGATATCTCATCAAGTGACACCATGAAACGACTGGCACGAAGCTCGAAGATACCTATTGTTTCTCTTAAGGTATTGCCGAGTCATTCATTTGGTATTTGACGAGGAATAGTCGTGAGGCCATAGTGATGCGCATGTACTCAGGAAACCCAGATGTGCCCGACGACGTCTTTCGTGATGTCCTTATCCAGATTCGAGATTTCGTGCGCACGCGCGTGATTCCGCGCGAAAACGAGATCATGTCGACTGATGAGATCCCCGCAGATCTACGTGCCCAGATCGCTGATATGGGTCTCTTCGGATTCGCCATTCCCCAGGAGTGGGGCGGCCTCGGCCTCGACTTAGTCCAAGACGTCGAACTTGCCATGGAGCTTGGCTACACGTCGCTTTCCGTGCGTTCGATGGTCGGTACAAACAACGGGATCGCCGGACAGGTGCTCGTGGACTTCGGCTCGAAAGAGCAGAAGTCAAGGTGGCTTCCGGGGATCGCAAGTGGCGAGATCGTCGCGTCATTCGCGTTGACCGAACCCGGCGCCGGCTCCAATCCGGCTAGTCTGCGAACGACTGCTACTCCCGATGGTGACGGGTGGATCATCAATGGCAGCAAGCAGTACATCACCAACGCCCCCAACGCCAATCTTTTCATCGTCTTTGCACGCGTCCGGGCACAAACCGACAAGGACCCCGGCATCGCCGTTTTCTTGGTTCCTGGTGAAGCAGCGGGTATCGAGGTTGGTCCACATGATCACAAGATGGGTCAAGAGGGTTCGCGAACCGCGGACGTGAATTTCAGCAATGTCCACGTGGGAGCCGACGCTCTTGTAGGTGAAGATGGCGATGCGGGATACCGTGCCGCTCTCACATCATTAGCTCGAGGTCGCATTCATATCGCGGGTCTTGCCGTGGGCACGGCCCAACGAGCTCTCGACGAGTCCGTTTCCTATGCCGCAAGCGCGACACAGGGCGGGGTGGCAATCGGTGATTTCCAGTTGGTTCAGGCCATGATCGCGGATATGCAGACAGGTGTTATGGCCGGACGTGCCCTCGCGCGCGAAGCTGCCCTCGCGTACCAGACGGGAGAAGATCGTCGCATTGCCCCATCCGTGGCCAAGCTCTACTGCACCGAGATGGTGGGTAAAGTCGCAGATCTCGCGGTTCAGGTCCACGGTGGCATGGGATACATGCGCGAGGTCGCAGTAGAGCGAATTTACCGCGACGTCCGCCTCCTTCGCCTTTACGAAGGCACCAGCGAGATTCAGCGTCTTATCATCGGTGCAGGCCTGGTCAAGTCCGCCAAACGCAAACTGGGTAGTTAGTCTCAGCGCGAAGTCATTACACACGCACGTCAAGGAGAGACATGGACGCCTACATCGTCGCTGGAGCACGCACTCCCATCGGCCGCTATGGCGGCAAGTTGGCAAATGTGCGTCCCGACGATCTTGCGGCGATTACGATTCGCGAAGCGATTCGTCGCGCGAATCTTGCCGATGATCAGATCGACGAGGTGGTATTCGGTGGAGCAAATCAAGCAGGTGAGGACAACCGCAACGTAGCTCGCATGGCAACACTTCTCGCGGGACTTCCCAACACGATTCCGGGCATCACAGTCAATCGTCTTTGTGCGTCGAGTCTCTCTGCAGTGGTGACGGCACGCCAAATGATTGGCTGCGGTGATGCGGATGTGGTCGTAGCCGGTGGCGTCGAATCTATGACTCGTGCACCATGGGTGATGGAGAAGCCGAGCCGTGCATGGGCCAAACCAGGTGCAGTATTCGACACTTCGATTGGCTGGCGTTTCCCTAACCCACACTTCGATGCGTCCACCACGCTCTCCATGCCGGAGACTGCCGAGAAGGTGGCCCAACAGTGGAACCTCACTCGAGAGGAACTCGACGAGTTCGCCCTCCGTTCGCATCAGAACGCAGTGGCCGCTATCGCTGCAGGGAAATTCGCCGACGAGATCATCGCGGTGGGCGACGTAACCGTTGATGAAGGTCCGCGCTCGGACACGAGTATGGACACGCTCAGTGCGCTTCGTCCCGTACACGGTCCCGGCGGCCTCATCACTGCCGGTAATGCTAGTTCGCTCAATGACGGTGCCGCGGCACTCATTGTCGTAGGAACCGACTACATCGAGCGGCACGGAATCACGCCTCGGGCCCGCATCGTTGCTTCGGCGAGCGCCGGTGTTGACCCCTCGATCATGGGAATCGGCCCCGTGCCAGCAACTTTGAAAGCATTGGCAAAGGCCGGCTGGTCAACAGAGGATCTCGACGCTGTCGAACTCAACGAGGCATTCGCGTCCCAGTCCATCGCGTGTATCCGAGACCTGCATCTCGACCCGGCGATCGTGAACTCGGACGGTGGAGCAATTGCGCTTGGGCATCCCCTAGGCGCTTCCGGGGCTCGTATTCTGCTTACTCTTCTCGGGCGAATGGAACGCACGGGCGCGCGTCGGGGACTTGCGACCATGTGCGTCGGCGTAGGCCAGGGTGTTGCTGTCTTGGTAGAACGTCCATGACCGCCGCTGTCAGGATCGAAGAGCGCGAAGACCGCGTCATCGCGCAACTCGATCGACCAGAGGCACGCAATGCAATCGACCAGTCCATGGTTGACGATTTGCACGCGTTGTGCGCATCTCTCGAAAGCAACCCAAAGACTCTTCTGCTCTGCGGAGGCGAGGGATTCTTTGCGGCCGGCGCTGACATCGCTCAACTTCGAGAGCGACGCCGTAGTGACGCACTGAAGGGCATCAACTCAAGTGTGTTCGATCGAATCCGTCACCTCCCTATGCCCTCAATCGCACTTCTGGATGGATTC
This sequence comes from uncultured bacterium, assembly GCA_903850745.1. Lineage (GTDB taxonomy): Bacteria > Actinomycetota > Actinomycetes > S36-B12 > S36-B12 > CAINMH01. The sequence goes on along the minus strand of CAINMH010000138.1, from coordinate 8,242 downwards.
GCGATTGGTGGTGGTGCCGAACTTGCGTACGCCTGCGACTTTCGTCTCGGTTCGACGCGAACGCGCATCGGTAATCCGGAGCCAGGGCTCGGGATTCTTGCCGCTGCTGGCGCTACGTGGCGTCTGAAGGAACTTGTAGGTGAGGCAGTGGCCAAGGAGATATTGCTCGCCGGTCGGATGCTCACGGCTGACGAAGCGCTGGATGTGCACCTGCTTAGCGAAGTCGTCGAGCCTGAGCACCTACTCGAAGCCGGTCACCGGTGGGCCGATCGAATCGCCGGGCAGGTCCCCCTTGCAGTGCGCCTCACGAAGGCGGTCTTCCACGCCCCGGCGGAAGCGCACCCGTTCATTGACGATCTCGCTCAAGCAGTCCTATTCGAAACCGAAGAGAAGTACGAACGCATGACGGCCTTTCTGGAGAGGAAGAAGCGATGACGCTCCCAGCGCAGGTTGGTGTTTACGGCGGCGGTCGAATGGGTGCAGGTATTGCCCATTCCTTCCTCATCGGCGGATCGAAGGTCGTCATCGTCGAGTCCACAGCAGAAACTGCCGCCGCCGCGCTCGAGCGAGTCGCTGCATCCCTTGCGCAAGCGGACAAGCGTGGCGGGCTTTCCGAGACAGTTGCAGCAATAACCGCCCGACTCACAGTAGTGACCGAATCTGCGGGTCTAGCGGGCTGCTCCCTCGTCATCGAGGCCGTCCCCGAGGTTCTCGAGTTGAAGCGTGCCGTGCTACGCAGTGTTCAGGAGGTCGTTCCCGACGCGTGGCTGGGCACAAACACGTCAAGCCTGTCCCTCAATGGCATCGCCGAGTCGTTGTCTGCGCCTGAGCGACTCATTGGCCTGCACTTCTTCAATCCTGTCCCCGCGAGTTCTCTTATCGAGATCGTCGTGGGCGCGCAGACCTCGCCCGAGCTTGTCGCGCTCGCGCGGGACTGGACGACAGATTTGGGCAAGACTCCCATTCAGGTGACCGACTCCCCTGGCTTTGCATCTTCTCGGCTCGGCGTCGGGCTGGCACTTGAGGCCATGCGAATGGTCGAGGAAGGTGTGGCTTCGGCGGAGGACATCGACACGGCAATGACGCTGGGCTATAAACACCCCATGGGTCCGCTCCGCACCACAGATGTCGTGGGTCTCGACGTGCGATTGGCGATTGCGGAGTATCTAGAGTCACAACTCGGCCCACGGTTCGCGCCTCCACAGATCCTCAGGGACCTGGTCGCAGAGGGCCACCTAGGTCGCAAGACTGGCCGCGGTTTCTACGTCTGGTAGGCAACGAGCGCCACCAGCAGGACTTTTGCGCCAGAGATGTGACCCACGCAATACTTCGGTCGCTCCCGTGACCGCCGCATGAGCGATCCGGGAAGCCGCGATTAGTCTTATCCCGTGACTTCTGATGCTGCGGACAGGCTTTCCACCTTCGGACCCAATGAATGGCTCGTAGACGAGATCTACCAGCAATTCCTCGCCGATCGCAATAGCGTGGATCCGGCGTGGTGGGACTTCTTTACCGACTACGTCCCAGGTGACGCGACGATGGTCGCCAAAGTTATCGCGCCAGTGCCTGCAGCCGCTCCTGCTGCCGCGACCCCCGTCGCCGCGCCGGTCACTGCACCCACGTCTGCACCCGCAGAGGCGACAACCACCGTGATGCGCGGCCCCGCTGCGCGACTCGTGGACAACATGGAAGCCAGCCTCGGCGTGCCAACGGCCACCAGCGTTCGTGCGGTGCCCGCAAAACTTCTCACCGACAACCGCAACGTGATCAATCGTCATCTCGCCCGCGGTCGCGGCGGCAAGGTGTCGTTCACGCACATCATCGGTTACGCAATCGTCAAGGCAATCGCAGCGCAGCCGGCAATGAACAACTCATTCGCCGAGATCGACGGCAAGCCCACCGTGGTCACTCCCCCGCATGTGAACTTCGGTCTTGCGATCGACCTACAAAAGCCTGATGGATCGCGCACGTTGATGGTGCCCAGCATCAAAGCCGCTGAGACCATGGACTTCGCAATGTTCCACGCCACCTACGAGGATCTTGTCCGCCGGGCACGCAACAACAAACTCGGGGTCGATGATTTCGTAGGCACCACGATCAGCCTCACCAATCCCGGCACCATCGGCACCGTTCACTCTGTACCGAGGCTCATGCAGGGCCAAGGCTGCATCATCGGTGCTGGCGCACTTGAATACCCAGCCGAATGGCAGGGTGCCTCCGCGGAGTCAATTGTGCGCAATGCCGTGTCGAAGATCCTCACGCTGACGTCGACCTACGACCATCGCATCATCCAGGGCGCTCAGTCCGGTGACTTTCTGGCGCGGGTCCACGCCCTCCTGCTCGGCGAGGACGGTTTCTACGACGACATCTTTAAGTCGCTTCGCGTTCCCTACGAGCCGATTCGCTGGGCGCACGACATCTCGGCCTCACACGAAACAGACCTCGACAAGAACGTCCGAGTGCAGCAAGTCATCCATGCCTACCGTGTTCGTGGCCATCTCATGGCCGACACCGATCCACTCGAATACAAGCAGCGTGCGCATCCAGATCTCGACGTCCTGACCCACAATCTGACCCTCTGGGACCTCGATCGCGAGTTTGCGACTGGCGGCTTCGCTGGCAAGCCGCTAATGAAACTGCGTGACATTCTCGGTGTGCTGCGCGACTCTTACACACGCTCTGTCGGCATCGAATACATGCACATTCAAGATCCCGATCAGCGTAAGTGGATTCAAGACCGAGTTGAGGTGCCCCACCGCAAGGTCGATCGCGACGAGCAGCTTCGAATCCTGCACAAGCTTAATGAAGCAGAGGCCTTCGAGTCATTCCTGCAAACAAAGTACGTGGGGCAAAAGCGTTTCTCCCTCGAGGGCAGCGAATCACTCATCCCGCTGCTCGATCAGATCCTCACAGCATCTGCGCACAAGAACGTTTCTGAGGTTGCGATCGGCATGCCGCATCGCGGACGCCTCAATGTGCTCGCAAACGTGGCAGGCAAGTCTTACGCCCAGATCTTCCAAGAGTTCGAGGGCCATTACGGCGAAGAGTCCGTACAGGGCTCCGGCGACGTGAAGTACCACCTCGGCACCAGCGGTACTTTCACTGCACAAGACGGCGCAACCACGAAGGTCTATCTCGCGGCCAACCCCTCGCACCTAGAGGCGGTCAATCCCGTTCTCGAGGGCATCGTGCGGGCCAAGCAGGATCAGCTGCCCAAGGACGAGATGTCGTCTATCTTGCCGATCCTCATGCATGGCGATGCGTCGTTCGCCGGTCAGGGCATCGTGCAAGAGACCTTGCAGATGTCACAACTGCAGGGCTACCGCACGGGCGGCACGATTCACATCGTCGTCAACAACCAGGTGGGCTTCACCACATCGCCGCGATACAGCCGCTCGTCTGTCTACCCGACTGACGTGGCTCATATAATTCAGGTGCCGATCTTCCATGTGAACGGCGATGACCCTGAGGCCGTTGTACGAGTTGCCGAACTCGCCTTTGAGTTCCGGCAGACGTTCGGCAAGGACGTCGTCATCGACCTAGTGTCTTACAGACGCCGAGGCCACAACGAGGCAGATGATCCCTCGCTGACTCAGCCGAAGATGTATGAGTTGATCGACGCCAAGCGTTCCACACGCAAGCACTACACCGAAGCGCTGATCGGCCGCGGCGACATCACACTCGAAGAAGCCGAGAATGCACTCAAGCACTTCCAAGAGCAGCTCGAGGGAATCTTCCAAGCGACACATCAACCTGCGGGTGAGGACTTCAGCCACAGCTCCGCTGAGGTCGTACGCGACGGCCAGAGCACTCTGGAACCACAGGCACCTTCATGGGAGGTGCCCACGGGCATCACCCGCGAAGCAGTCGACGAGGTCATCCGTACCCAGCTCGAAATGCCGGAAGGCTTCACCGTGCACCCCCGACTCGCGCCGCAGCTGCAACGCCGCGCGCAGATGATCCAAGACGACCAGATCGACTGGGGCACGGGCGAGGCGCTTGCCTTCGGCTCGCTCCTACTCGACGGTCGCAGTGTTCGCCTCTCGGGTCAGGATTCACGTCGTGGCACCTTCGGTCACCGCCACGCAGTCATAGTGGACAAGGCGACGGGCTGGCAGTACAAGCCACTGAAGCAGTGCTACCGCGATGGATCGAAATTGTGGGTCTACGACTCACTCCTGAGCGAATTCGCAGTTCTCGGCTTCGAATACGGCTACTCCGTTGCGCGACCCGACGTACTCGTCATGTGGGAGGCGCAGTTCGGCGATTTCGTCAATGGCGCGCAGACAATCATCGACGAGTTCATTTCCGCAGGTGAGCAAAAGTGGAACCAGCGCTCAGCGGTCACACTGCTGCTCCCCCACGGCTTCGAGGGTCAGGGTCCTGATCATTCGTCTGCACGCGTCGAGCGCTTCTTGCAGTTGTGCGCTCAGGACAATATGACGGTTGCGATGCCCTCTAACCCAGCGTCGTACTTCCATCTGCTGCGTTGGCAGGTCTACTCCAAACTCACACGCCCACTCGTCATCTTCACGCCGAAGTCACTTCTGCGTGCAAAGCAAGCGAGTTCACCACTTGAGGACTTCACCCAGGGCACATTCCGCCCGATCCTTCCCGACACCACCGTCGCGAAGGAAGGGGTTCGTCGCGTATTGATGTGCGCCGGCAAGGTCTACTACGACCTCGCTGCCGAGCGCGAGCGCACCGGTCGCACTGACGTGGCCATCGTTCGCATGGAGCGGCTCTACCCGATAGCGACGCGCACGTTGCCGAAGGTACTGGCCGACTATCCCGGTGCCGAATTGGTGTGGGTGCAAGAAGAGCCAGCAAATCAAGGTGCCGCGAGCTTCTTCGCGGTCAATTTGCCGCCGCTACTTGATCGCCCGTTGCGCGTTGTCTCGCGTCCGGCTTCTTCTTCGCCGGCAGTGGGTGCCCATCATCGTCACGACGTTGAGCAGGCTGCTCTCGTTGAGGCTGCTTTCCGGATCTAAGGGGGCACATGTACTTCACCGACCGAGGCATAGAAGAACTCGTCAAGCGCCGTGGTGACGAAGAGGTCACTATCGAGGTTCTCGCCGACCAATTTCGCACTTTTGTGGACCTCAATCCGGAGTTTGAGGTGCCCATCGAGCGCCTAGCCACGTGGCTGGCCCGCCTCGATGACGACACCGACGAGGACTAGCCGGGGGCTACCATCGGGCGGGTGACTTCCACCAGCGCCCTCAAGGACGTACGCGCCGTCGTGCGAGGACCTTTGCGCGTGCTGTTGCTGGGACGACTTCTCGACTCAGTGGGCAGCGGCATGACTTTGTCGCTGCTGATCGTCTACCTCTCGCAGGTGCGGTCGTTGTCGATCCTCACGGCTTCGCTCGTGTTGACGTGGATGGCCGTTATCGGCTTAGCTGCCACGCCGGCAGTTGGCACCATCACCGACCGCATCGGTCCACGCAAGGTGATCCTGGTCGCGCTACTTCTTGAGTCAGCTGGCGTTGGGCTCATGGGTTTCGTCGATTCCCCCGCAAAGACTTTTGCAGTGGCTACCTTGATGGCACTTGGTGCATCCGGCGTATGGGGTCCACTCAGCACCTTCATCGCACAGGTCGTCCCCGATCATCAGCGCTCGACTGCATTCGCCGTGAGCTTCATGATGCTTAATCTGGGTCTGGGTCTTGGTGGTCTTATCGGCGCATCGATCGTCGATGTGTCTAGACCAGAGACGTTTATGGTCTTGTATCTCGCTGATGCGGCGACGTACTTGATTTTCTGGGTTGTGATCCTCACATTACGTCGTCACGGTGGACCCATCACGCGGGACAAGGACGACATTGAGGTACGTGGTGGCTGGAGCGTCGCACTGCGCGATCGACGACTGCTTGGAGTCGTACTCGCTTCACTCATCTTGATCACCTGCGGCTATGGCTCGATGGAGGCTGGCCTCGCGATCTTCATCACCGACACCGCGCAACTCTCCGCTCGCCTGATCGGCATCGTCTTTCTCGTCAACACACTCACTATTGTCGTGGGCCAGTTGCTCGTGCTTAAGTGGCTGCGCGGACGCTCGCGTGTGCGACTACTTGGACTCACCGCGTTGCTGTGGGCTGCTTCGTGGTTCCTCGGGGCACTCGTGCCAGGGTTTCCCACCTGGGCAGCAATCACTGTTCTGTTGATTGCCACGCTCATTTTCGCTCTGGGCGAAACTGTGTGGAGCCCTACCGCCCCGAGTCTCATCAACGCGATTGCACCCGATCACCTACGCGGACGCTATAACGCCGCACAGTCGTTGACATGGTCATTGGGATCCATGCTTGCTCCAGTTTTCACTGGTGCGCTCATCGGTTCGGGGCGCGGCGTTCTATGGGCCCTCATTATCGCCTGCGGCTGTCTCGTGGCTGGCCTGCTGTCGCAGTTGCTGCGCCGTGAACTCACTCCTGCCGAGGACGGTCGCGAAGAGGTTGCTACAACGTAAGTACGAGTTTGCCGAAGACGTCTCCACCGGCAAGCACTTCGAACGCCTCGCGCGCTTGAGCCATTGGCCGCTCACTGTCGATCAGCGGTCGTACTCCGGTCTTGACGCACAAATCAACCAGAGCGCGAAGTTCTTCGATGGTACCCATCGTTGACCCGATGATGCTGAGTTGCAGGAAGAACACGCGCGCAAGATCCGCGGGCGGGTTGGGTCCACTCGTTGCTCCCGAGATGACCACGGTGCCGCCCGGTCTGAGTGACTTCAGCGTGTGACTCCATGTCGCAGCACCCACAGTCTCCATGACCGAATCAACACGCTCAGGCAATCTGGCACCCGGCTCAAACACCGCATCAGCACCAAGCTCGAGAGCACGAGCGCGCTTGGCTTCATCACGCGAGGTGGCCCAGACGCGAAAGCCCAGAGCCTTTCCTAAAACGATGCATGCTGTCGCGACGCCGCCGCCAGCGCCTTGCACCAGCACGGTGTCTCCGGGCTTAAGCCCAGAACGCGTTGCAAGCATGCGATAAGCGGTCAACCATGCGGTCGGCAAGCAAGCAGCCTCGGCCCACGTAAGTTCGGCGGGCTTGGGGATCAAGTTGGTGGCCGGCACGGCTACGCGCGCGGCCAAGGTGCCCGGATAGATCTCCGAGAGCATTGACCGACGTGGGTCAAGTGTCTCGTCCCCGTTGCCCGCCTTGGCGTCGGCTATGACGGAGTACAGAATCACTTCAGAACCATCCGGTGCGATCCCCGCCGCGTCGCAGCCGAGGATCATTGGCATGCGGTCTTCAGTGATGCCCACCCCCTTCAGCGACCACAGATCGTGGTGATTGAGGCTCGCGGCCTTGACGTCCACCACTACCCAGCCATCGGGCACCTCGGGCTCGGGGCGCTCCCCCACGACGAGTGCGTTCAGCGGGTTATCGGCATCAATGTGATCTGCATAGACAGCGAACATGTACCCACGCTACCTAAGGTGCGGCTACGAGGCGACGCGACTCGAGATTTCAGAACGGTGGTGGTCCGTCGTTTTCGTCGGGCGAGACTATTTTGGGCGTGGGCGTGTAAGGGTGTGGTGCTATCGCTCTGAGACCTCTAGGGCTGGTCCAAGTAGTTTCGCCCGAATCGTGGTCGCGGGTGACCTGCCAATTGCCATGCGTTTTCAAGTTGTGGTGATGCACGCATAACGGGTGCAGGTTGTGGCGGTCGGTTGGACCTTGGGGCCAGGGTGTGATGTGGTCGAGTTGGGATCTTCGCGCTTGATGGTTGCATCCGGGATAGGTGCATTTGGGGTCTCGGGCATGAATGAATTCTCGAAGTTTTCGACTGGGTTCGTATTTTGTGTGGCCGAGGTCCAATATTTGTCCGGTTATCGGATCGTGCAGAAATCTTCGCCATTCATTGTCGGCAGCAAGTGCTCGAGCAAGTTCGGGATCAAGTGGTCCGTAGCCGGGTAGCTCCGCGGGGTTGTCACGCAGCGCGAGAAGAGTTGGCAGGTCGATCAGCAGACCAACACTCACACGGGCAGAGGAGTTACCGCATCCGATAACGGCAGTGGCAGTCTCGTGTGTTGCCTCACCCTGCTGGCCCTTGCCATTCGAGGTGATGTTTCCGGCGTTGAGGACCAACTCAACCAAGACATCTGCTCGGCATTGGTTGATCGTGCGCACGCTCGCCGGATCATGCCCTGCGTCTTGCACTGCTTGGCGCTCTTCGGCGACGGATGCTTCAGCCATCTCGTTGATGCGTTCATAGAACGAGATGCCTTGGACTTTG
>CAINMH010000137.1 GCA_903850745.1 uncultured bacterium | reverse complement strand
GCTCGTGGTTGCTGCCACCGACATCGCGGATGAGTACTACGTGTCCTTCCTGCTCGATCGCGCCAACCGCACGTACTTGAGCATGGCGTCGGTCGCTGGCGGCATGGAAATCGAGGAAGTAGCGGTCACGCAGCCCGAGAAGCTCGCGAAGATTCGCGTGGACGCTCTCGAGGGTTGTACTCCAGCGAAGGCTGCCGAAATTGTTGCCGCTGCCCAGTTCCCCGCGGAGGTGGCCGATGCGGTCGCTGCGATCCTCGTGGATTTGTGGCAGGTTCTAGTCAAAGAAGACGCGACTCTTGTTGAGGTCAACCCGCTGGTGAAGGCAGTTGATGGTCGCGTCATCGCGCTCGACGGCAAGGTCACCCTCGATGACAACGCGTCTTACCGGCACCCCGGCCACGAAGAACTCATTGATCGCGCGGCTTCTGATCCGCTTGAGCTTCGCGCGCAGGAGTTGGAACTCAACTACGTGAAACTCGAAGGTCAAGTGGGCATCATCGGCAACGGTGCTGGCCTCGTAATGAGCACCCTCGATGTAGTTGCTTATGCGGGTGAAGAGTTTGACGGTGTACGTCCGGCCAATTTCCTCGACATCGGTGGTGGCGCGAGTGCGACCGTTATGTCCAATGGCCTCGACATCGTGCTTGGTGATCCCGACGTTAAGGCAGTTTTCGTTAATGTCTTTGGTGGCATCACCACATGCGACTCGGTTGCTAACGGCATCGTGCAGGCGATTAACCTGCTCGCCGATCGTGGCGAGCCGGTCACCAAGCCGATCGTGTGCCGCATTGATGGCAATAACGCGGTGGAAGGTCGCCGCATCCTCAAGGACTTCGGGCACGCGCTCATCGAGGTCGTCGACACCATGGATGACGCGGCTCGCCGTGCCGCCCAGCTCGCTGCAGGGAAGTAGGGAACCGTGGCTATCTGGCTTGATTCGAACAGCCGCATCGTCGTACAGGGCATGACTGGCTCCGAAGGCACCAAGCACACCCGTCGCATGGTCGCCTCAGGCGCTCAGGTCGTCGCTGGGGTAACCCCGGGCAAGGCTGGTGCAGACGTCGACGGCATCCCCGTTTTCAATAGCGTTCATGACGCCATGCGTGAGACTGGCGCCAACGTGTCGGTGGTGTTCGTACCGCCGAAGTTTGCGAAGGCGGCGGTTGAAGAGGCCATCGACGCAGCGATCGCACTGTGCGTGGTCATCACCGAGGGCATCCCGGTGATGGACTCCGCCGAGTTCTTCCAGTTGTCGGTCAACTCCGGCAAGACGCGCCTCATCGGACCAAACTGCCCGGGTCTCATCTCCCCAGGACAGTCCAATGCGGGCATCATCCCCGCCGACATCACCGGTCGTGGCCCCATCGGTCTGGTGTCGAAGTCAGGCACGCTGACCTACCAGATGATGTACGAACTGCGCGATCTTGGCTTCTCGTCCTGTGTGGGCATCGGTGGCGACCCCATCATTGGAACCACGCACATCGATGCACTTGCTGCGTTTGAGGCGGACCCTGAGACCAAGGCGATCGTTATGATCGGTGAAATCGGTGGCGACGCAGAGGAGCGTGCGGCCGCATTCATCAAGGACAACGTCACGAAGCCAGTCGTCGGTTATGTCGCGGGCTTCACTGCTCCCGAGGGTAAGACGATGGGCCACGCTGGCGCAATCGTCTCCGGTTCGTCTGGCACCGCTGCAGCGAAGCAGGAAGCTCTCGAGGCTGTCGGCGTGCGCGTGGGCAAGACGCCGAGCGAGACGGCTCGGTTGATGCGCGCAATCATTGCTGGCTAATCGTCATACGCCGTGGCAGTGTCAATACGGGTTTCGGCCGCTTAACGCTGAGAGTCTTGGTGGGTGAGTAGAGAGTCGGCCGTCCCCGAGTGGCAGCCCGACCTCGAGCCGTACGAAAAACCTAGTCGGCCTCCTGCCGAAATCGTGGAGTTTCCGGTTGTTGCCCGTGCCACGCGGGACACTGCTGCAACCCCTCGACCTCGACGTGCACCTGCGCGAGTCGGGCTGAGTCCTGCACTGGCCGGGATCATTGGCGCAGCGACGGCCGTTGGGCTCGGCATCTTGATCATCGCGGTGCCCGTCGCTCTCATTTGGGTCTTTACTACCGGAGACGGTCTCGCGGCTGGGCTGCGTGCCGGAGTGACGATGTGGCTTGGCGCGCAAAGTGTGCCGATCACGATCTCTGGAGTCGGTGTGAGTCTGCTCCCGTGGGGATTTGGGCTCGTGCTCTTGCTAGTGATCTCTGCAGTGGCGAAGTGGACGGCGCGTATGTCGGGGCTTACGGCCGTGCATAAACGTCAGGTGATGGGCCTGTCCGTGGTCGCGGCAGTTGTCTACGCGGGGCTCGCCGCTGGGCTGTGCTCGCTGGCAACCTCGGGGGCCGCGCTCCCAGCTCGCGCCGCAGTCACCGGAGTGCTCGTACTCATCGTGTGGTGGTGGTCAGCGGCAGGTCGTACGGGTGTGCGCCAGGAGGTCCTCGCGAATCTCCCTGATCACGTGCGCAGCGGCCTGCGGGCGGCCATTACAGCACTCGGCCTGCTCGCCGGTGCAGCGGCTGTTTTGCTGATGGTGTCCCTCGTCGTTCATCGCAGCGAGTTCGTATCGATGCTCACCGCGCCTGGTGACGCCTTGGGCATTGCCGCCCTTTGCCTGCTCATGATCGGCTATCTACCCGTTGCTTTGGGGTGGTCGGTTGCCTATCTCTTAGGGCCGGGCTTCACTGTCTCTGCAGGCGTCGTCGTTTCTCCACTCTCGCAATCAGCCGCCGATGTGACGCTCCCGGCGATTCCGTGGTTGGCCGGAGTACCAACCGGGGGTGCCGTGCTGACGATGCTTGTGTTGATTCCGGTGGGACTCATCACGGGGGTCGTGCTTGCGCGCCGACTGCGATCGATTGAACGCTGGCAGTCACGAGCGGTGGGCATCGGTGTTGCTGCTGTGACGACTGGGGTCATTGTGGGGCTTGCATGCCGCCTCTCTGCGGGTGCGGTGGGGACGGATCGGCTGGCCTCCATTGGACCTAATAGCATCGCAAGTGCGCTGGTGGCCATTCTCGTGGTGGCTCTAGGAGCAACGCTCGTTGAAGTCGCACGCTACGTGCGACGCCGTTTCCGGGAGGACTAGTCGTGACTGCACGTGTTGTCGTGCTCGTATCGGGCACCGGCACGTTGCTTCAGGCTCTTCTCGACGCATCCGATCACGACTTCGACATCGTGGCAGTGATCTCTGATCAGCCAGACGCACTTGCCCTTGAACGCGCTCAAGGAGCTGGCGTTGCCACTGCAGTGCTCGCGCCCTCATCGTGTGCATCACGTGACGACTGGGACCTTGCCCTCGCCGATCTGGTGGGTGCGCACAATCCCGACTTGATTGTCTGTGCTGGATTCATGCGTGTGCTCGGCCCAGGATTCCTCAGTGAATTCCCAGATCGCATCATTAACTCCCACCCTGCCTTGCTGCCATCGTTCCCTGGCGCTCATGGCGTGCGTGATGCGATTGCCTACGGCGTAGGCGTCACTGGCTGCACAGTGCACGTGGTTGACGGGGGAGTCGACACCGGACCAATCCTCGCCCAGCGTGCAGTTGAGGTGCTCCAAGGCGATGACGAGTCGAGCCTGCATGAACGCATAAAAGTCGAGGAGCGCTTGCTTCTCGTCGATATCGTCCGTCGACTATCCGTCGGTGGAATTCGCATCACCGGTAGGAGAGTGACGTTTACATGACCGCGGACCGTAAGCCGATTCGACGTGCGCTTGTCTCGGTCTACTACAAGGACGGCTTGATCGAACTCGCGCAGGGGCTGCACGCGGCTGGCGTCGAGATCGTCTCTACGGGATCTACTGCAGAGACCATCAAGGCGATTGGTGTGCCGGTAACCGCGGTGAGTGATGTCACAGGCTTTCCTGAATGCCTTGACGGGCGCGTGAAGACCCTGCATCCGCATATCCATGCTGGCGTGCTCGCTGACATGCGCAATCCCGAGCACGTCGCGCAGCTCGAGGAGCTTGACGTCAAGGCGTTCGAACTCGTTGTCGTCAATCTTTACCCCTTCGCGGAGACTGTCTACTCAGGTGCGTCACAGGAGGATTGCATCGAGAAGATCGACATCGGCGGTCCGACGATGGTGCGTGCAGCCGCCAAAAACCATGCGAGCGTGGCTGTCGTCGTCAATCCAGAGCGCTATGCCGACGCAATCGCAGCCGCGACAGCAGGTGGATTCACGCTCGCCCAGCGCGAACAGCTCGCGGCTGAGGCATTCGTTCACACAGCGACCTACGACATTGCAGTTGCGTCGTGGATGGGCAACGTGGTCGCCCCCGACGCCGACGGTGAGGGCTTTCCGAAGTGGATGGCGGTCGCTTGGGAGCGTCAGAACGTCCTGCGTTATGGCGAGAACCCCCATCAGCGCGCCGCTCTCTACGCCGCGGCCTATGCGGCGCCTGGACTTGCACGTGCAACGCAGTTGCACGGCAAGGAGATGTCCTACAACAACTACGTCGACTCTGAGGCGGCGCGGCGCGCAGCTTATGACTTCAGCGAGCCCGCCGTGGCGATCATCAAACATGCCAATCCGTGTGGGCTTGCGATCGGCTCTGATATTGCCGATGCGTATCGCAAGGCATTTCAGACTGATCCGGTGTCGGCGTTCGGTGGTGTAGTAGCAGCCAATCGACCCGTCACTGCCGCGATGGCTGAGGCGATGGGGGATGTCTTCACCGAGTGTGTGATTGCGCCGGCCTTCGAGGATGATGCCCTCGCGATCCTTACCCAGAAGAAGAACCTGCGCGTGATTGTTGCCGAGCCTCGCCCGGCCAGTCAGTGGGTGGAGATGCGCAATATCGCTGGTGGTGTGCTGCTGCAGGCAGGCGACGACCTCAATTCCGCCGGTGACTACCCCATGACGTGGAAGCTCGTCGCTGGCGAGGCAGCCGACGCCGCGACCATGCGCGATCTTGAGTTTGCCTGGCGCGCCTGCCGGTCGGTGAAGTCCAACGCGATTCTGCTGGCGTCCGATGGTGCTGCAGTCGGCGTGGGCATGGGTCAGGTTAATCGGGTAGATGCTGCACGCCTCGCGGTGTCACGGGCCGGTGATGACCGCGTGCGCGGCTCAGTGGCCGCCTCGGATGCGTTCTTTCCATTCGCAGATGGGCTTGAGGTCCTCGCCGCCGCTGGCGTGCGTGCCGTTGCACAGCCAGGTGGATCTGTACGAGATGACGAAGTGATTGCGGCGGCGAAGGCGGCGGGCATGACGATGTACCTCACCGGGACACGTCATTTCTTCCACTAGCATCCCGAAGCATTTGACGGGGCGAGCATGGATCGCGATTTTCCTCGTCATGGGCACAGCAGCTGGTACTTCTGCTCAGGCGCGGCTCAATGGCGAATTGATGGATGTGGTGCATAATCCGGCTGAAGTGGCCGTTCTCAATCAAGGATTGCAGGTCTTGGCCGCCACCTTGATCATCGTGATTTCTGCGCGGCGCAGAGAAGCACTTGCCCGCGCATTCCGAGGATTGCGAAATGGTGGATTGCGTCCGTGGGAAATCCTAGGTGGATTGGGTGGCGCTTACTTTGTTGCGGTTCAAGGAGTGGCCGCGACCTATGTGGGCGTTGCGGCATTCACTATTGCCGTCGTCGCGGGACAGACGGGCATGGCAGCTGGAGTGGACCGCATGGGTCTAGGTCCATTCGGCCGTCAGAATCTGACCTGGATGAGAGTTGTGGCAATCGGGATCGCATTCCTAGCCGTCCTCACACCTACGTGGAGTCGCTTACATGCTTCCCCTAGTTGGGGACTCGCGCTCGTCGCTGTGCTTTCGTTAGCCGCGGGCATGGCGAGCGCACTACAACTTGCGCTCAATGGGCGAATCGCGAAGTACTCTGGCCAACCGGTGGTCGGAGCGTGGGCCAACTTTGCTGTCGGCGCCATGAGTATGTTGTTGGTCGCAATGGTCATACATCTGCTCTCGGGGTGGCGCATGGTCGCAGTGCCGAGTGAAAGTCTGTGGATGCTCATCGCACCACTCTTTGGCCTGTTCTTCATCATCGCCACTGCATGGGCCGTGCAAGTTCTTGGCGTTCTTCTCCTTGCCCTAGTCGCGATTTCCGGCCAGTTGATCGGGGCATTTCTTCTCGACCTCGTTGTGCCCACTGCCGGCACCGTCATCAATCTCGCCTTGATCGTGGGCATCGTCCTGGCCCTCTGTGCCGCCGCCTTGGCTGCTTTCGGTCGCAGACCGGTTCGGCTCTAGGCGAATAGGCTAACCGCGTGTTCTTCGACCTCATCGGTGTCTTCGTCCCCGAGCAGGTCGATGGGTTGCCGTGGTGGCCACTGGCGATTGTCATCGCCGCGCTAGTGGTGCTCAATGTCATCAACAACCGGGTCGCTCCTTCCCGGCACTATTTGCTGTGGGCCATCGGTGGCGCATTGGGCTTTCTCGCCCTCGGACTCCTCGATGGCAACACCTTCACGGACATGGGGCTCGCCTGGCAGCGCTTGATCCCCGGCCTGCTCTGGGCAGCCGCTTGCGTCGTCGTCGTGGCTCTTGGCTTCTCGGTCGCCTCGTCATTCCGCAGAGGCCGTGATGCGATGCAGGATGAGCGCGTCAAGGACATGAGCATCTCCACGATCGTGTATCAGGCTTTCGTGGAGGTGCCCTTCGGCACCGTGCTCCTCGAGGAGATCGCCTTTCGAAGCGTCTTGTTCTCCATGCTGGTTCGCCGCTATGGGCTCGTCTGGGGCATCGTGTGGTCGGCCATCATCTTTGGCTTGTGGCACGTGCTTCCGTCCTGGGGCACCCACGAGAAGAGTGCCGCGCTTGGCTCGGTAGTCGGGAAGGGTGCGCGGGGCAACATCTTTGCGATTCTGTTGTCCGTCTTTACGACTGCAATCGCAGGTGTGCTCTTCGCGCTTCTGCGAGTATTCTCCGGCAGCGTATTGGCTCCAATGGGCCTGCACTGGGCCACTAATGGCCTTGGCTACATGTTCTCGTGGGTAATCAATAGGTTGAGGAGACGAGAGTGAAGATCAAAAAGGACAAGAAGGTCCAGTCGCCGCCGCCGAAGCTCACTCGTGCACAAGAGCGCTACGACGACATTGCGATGGTGCCGATTTATATTGCCGCACTCGCTTGGTTTGTAGCCACTTACTTCCGAATCTCACCGGCGCTCAGGCCGGAGTACGGCGACGAAGGCCAGCGTATCTCGTGGTACGTCACGGCTGTCTTTCTCATCGATGTCCTGATCCGCTTCATACTCGATCCCGATAAACGTCATTTCCTTCGCCGTAACTGGTTCCTCATTGTCTGCATCGTGGTCCCGGTACTTCGAATTTTCGTGGTGATCAGCGCCATTCGCCGCATCCGGCGTGATCGCAATGCGATTACGAAGATGGTGTTCCTTTACGCGCTCTACGGCGTGCTGTTCGTGATCACAATCGGGGCCGCGTTGGTTCTGGGCGCAGAGATTGATGGAACTGGCTCAATTCGTTCTTATGGTGACGCGGTCTGGTGGAGCCTCGAGACGGTGACAACTGTGGGGTATGGCGATTTCACGCCAGTCACCGTCCTCGGCCGTGTGATGGCTGGGGTCATCATGTTTAGTGGCGCCGCAGCTGTCGGCGCGCTGACAGCTGCGGTCGCGTCGCGCTTCATCAAGAATTCAAATGAGTCGGCAGCGCAAGCACCACAAGCACCACAAATCCCACCTGCAACTTCCGATGACTTGCAGCAGTCGATTGCAACTCTGACAGCACAAATTCAAGAACTGAATCGGCGACTCGAGAGGGAGGGTGAATGACACCCGTGGGATTAACCGCGTACGATGCGGGTATGGATTCGTTGCGCGCCTCCGACGCTGCCCAGCAAGCCCCCGGGCTGTCCGAGCGTGACCGCCAGATCCTGGAGTTTGAGCGTCAGTGGTGGAAGTACGCCGGGGCCAAAGAACAGGCTGTGCGCGACCTATTCGACATGAGTGCCACCCGCTACTACCAGATTCTTAACGGCCTGATCGATTCCCCAGAGGCCCTCGAATTCGACCCGATGCTGGTCAAGCGGCTACGCCGTCTGCGGGCCTCTCGGCAGCGGGCCCGCTCGGCCCGCCGTCTCGGTATCGACCTCGACGTCCGCTAGGACCTCGACCTCCGCTCCGGGGTGCCCTCGGTTTGCACTCGCAGGCCTAGAGTGCTAAAAATGTGGTTAGCACTCTAGAGCCGGGAGTGATAACCGGCCTACTTTCATCCCTCGGAGGATCCTGAGCATGGCAAAAATTATCGCGTTTGACGAAGAGGCGCGTCGCGCCCTCGAGCGGGGCATGAATGTCCTCGCTGACGCAGTCAAGGTGACCCTCGGCCCCAAAGGCCGCAACGTCGTCCTTGAGAAGAAGTGGGGAGCCCCTACGATCACCAACGATGGTGTGTCCATCGCCAAGGAGATCGACCTCGAGGACCCCTACGAGCGCATTGGCGCCGAACTGGTCAAAGAGGTCGCGAAGAAGACCGACGACGTCGCTGGTGATGGCACCACGACAGCCACGGTTCTCGCGCAGGCTCTCGTCAAGGAAGGCCTACGCAACGTCGCGGCTGGCGCCAATCCGATGGCTCTGAAGAAGGGCATCGACCGTGCGGTCGAAGTCGTCTGTCAGCAGCTGCTCGACATGGCCAAGGACGTCGAGACCGCAGAGCAGATCGCATCCACCGCAGCCATCTCGGCCGGCGGCGACCAGGAGGTCGGCGACCTCATTGCGAAGGCAATGGACAAGGTCGGCAAGGAAGGCGTCATCACTGTTGAAGAGAGCAACACCTTCGGTCTTGAGCTTGAGCTCACGGAAGGTATGCGCTTCGACAAGGGCTATACCTCTCCGTACTTCGTGACCGACTCCGAGCGCATGGAGGCCGTGCTTGAGGATCCCTACATCCTCATCGCCAACTCCAAGATCTCCGCGGTCAAGGACATTCTTCCGATCCTCGAGAAGGTCATGCAGAGCGGCAAGCCGCTGCTGATCCTCTCGGAGGACGTCGAAGGTGAGGCTCTTGCGACCCTCGTCGTCAACAAGATCCGTGGGACCTTCCGGTCGGTTGCTGTTAAGGCTCCCGGCTTCGGTGATCGCCGCAAGGCGATGCTGCAGGACATCGCGATCCTCACCGGTGGTCAGGTCATCTCCGAGGAGATCGGCCTCAAGCTCGACACCGCAACGCTCGACCTGCTCGGTCGCGCGCGCAAGGTTGTCGTGACCAAGGACGAGACCACGATCGTCGAGGGTGCTGGCGATTCCGAGCAGCTCGATGGCCGTGTCAACCAGATCCGTGCAGAGATCGACAAGACTGATTCCGACTACGACCGCGAGAAGCTGCAGGAGCGTTTGGCCAAACTGGCCGGCGGTGTTGCGGTTATCAAGGTCGGCGCTGCGACTGAAGTTGAGCTCAAGGAACGCAAGCACCGCATCGAGGATGCCGTTCGCAATGCGAAGGCAGCCGTCGAGGAGGGCATTGTGCCCGGAGGTGGCGTGGCCCTGATCCAGGCGATGGCAGCTGCCGGACCGAAGATCGAAGCACTCGGCCTCACCGACGAGCAGGCGACCGGCGCAGCAATCGTGCGCCAGGCCGTCAGCGCGCCGCTGAAGCAGATTGCGGAGAATGCCGGACTCGAAGGCGGAGTTGTGGCCGAGAAGGTTCGCGAGCTTGCTCCGGGCATGGGTCTCGACGCAGCGACCGGTCAGTATGTCGACATGATCAAGGCCGGCATCATTGATCCGGCCAAGGTCACCCGCTCGGCGCTGCAGAACGCAGCTTCGATCGCCGGTCTCTTCCTCACCACCGAGGCCGTAGTTGCCGACAAGCCCGAGAAGTCAGCCCCGGCAATGCCCGGTGGCGGCGACATGGGCGGCATGGACTTCTAGTCCACCCAGTTTTGCCCGTGAGGGGCGCTTCCTGAAAGGGAGGCGCCCCTCACGCTATTCGGGGTTAGCCTGTTTTGCGCTGGTAGGGTCCCCGCCACGGACATTCGGAGGAGGTGGTTATGGGGCGCCTACGTGCCTACGGCTGGGCATCGGCCGCCGCCTTCGCCGTCTTGGCCGCTGGTATGTCGATGGGGAGCGCGCCGGCCGCACCTCTGGCGGTGGTCAACGCAGCTACACAGTCGACGCCTTGGGTTGTGTCCTTAGGTGATTCCTATGTCTCAGGTGAGGCGGGACGCTGGGCCGGCAATCAGTCCTTGACCACCACCGACATTGATGCGCTGGGCACGGATGCTTATCACGACATGGAGTTCGGTGAGCAGATCGAAGCCTGTCATCGGTCTCAATCTGCGCAGATTCACATCGGTGTCGCGCGCTCCATCAACCTTGCGTGTAGCGGTGCCAAGACTTCTTCTTATGTGGATCGACACGGCAATTGGAAGCCCGGCATTGACTTCTTCACACAAGGTGCTCGCCATGGCCAGGCTCGGCTGCTGCAGGACTTTGCCGCAACCCACGACGTACGAATGGTCGTGTTGGGAATCGGCTTCAATGATTTGAATTTCGAAGGAATCGTTACTAAGTGCTTAACCCAATTTATGTTGCGTTTCGCGGGTGCGTGTCAGGACAACGCCAAGGTCCAGGAATGGCTAGGGGCTAAGGCGCGTACGCGCGTGCAGACCGACATCGTCGGTGCGATTCGCAATATCCGCACGGCCATGGCCGCAGCAGGTAAGTCTGATGATTCGTGGACTTTGGCGGTCCAGATGTATCCCAGGATCCTTCCTTCGGCTGGGGGATTTCGCTACGGGCAGGGCCTCAATCGGCAGTTAATTGGCGGTTGTGGCTTCTGGAATACCGATGTCGAGTTAACCAATCAGACTGTGTTGCCCGAGGTCAACGCGATCATCAGACGCGCAATACGTGCGGTGAAGGCCGGAGCAATTGCTGAAGGTCAAGTGTTCCGATCGGTGCTGCTGGACAACTCCGAAGCCTTGCGTGGACACGAACTGTGCAACTCGGCCGTCGAGCGAGTCAACGCACGGAACTGGTGGGGCGAACTTGTCGGTGTTCGGTCGTGGACATCTCCGGGCGCCGCCGATCGCAGCGAGTGGATGCGGGAAGTCAATATCGTCAATGTAGGCGGAGCATTCCTGGCCGAATCGCTACATCCGAACTACTGGGGGCAATTGGCCATGCGCAATTGTGTGCGTCAGGTGTGGAACAGGGGTAATCCCGTGAGCGGCAAATGCACTCCGAGTGGTGGAGTCAACTCACGCGGTGAGCCGAATATGCGTCTTGTGATGCGGCCAGGCGACTGAGTCTCGGCCGTGCTTCCCGCACGTCGCGGGCTTGATGTGAAATGGTGAGGCGCATGACTGGCACTTGGCACTTCGTGACCGACGACAAGCCCATGCTTCACCTCACGACATCGATACCGATGACGTTGGTGGTGAAGGCTCCGATTACGTCCGGGTCGCTGACGATCACGACCGGGGTTGACTTCTTCCTCGAACTCGCGCTCTTGAAGCTCGAAGCAGGAAACTTTGCAGCCAAATTCGGCGTGGGGTCCGCCCGCGATCTCATCAAGAAGAATGGTGGAGACTCACTCTCCTTCGAGGCTAAGGCCGTAGGAGATACGGGGCCGTGGGAACTAGCGGGTATGGCCCAGGCAGGCACGCTCGAAATTCCGACGAAAGTGACCGCCACGCCTTCACTGGGCATGGACGAACTTCACATCGGCGGGAGCATCACCATGGACGATATTGAGCTTCCGTTGCCGGGCATGAGCGGTCTGAGCTCGATCACCTTCACGCTCGACGGCAAAGTACGTCTTAGGCCTTCTTGAGATCGTCCGCGTCAACGATGCGGTACGCGTAGCCCTGTTCTGCGAGGAAACGCTGCCGGTGTGCCGCAAAGTCGGCATCAAGGGTGTCGCGCGACACGATCGAGTAGAAGCGAGCGGTGCGTCCATCGCCCTTGGGGCGTAGCACGCGACCGAGCCGTTGGGCCTCCTCCTGGCGTGAACCGAAGGTCCCGCTCACCTGAATTGCTATGCCTGCTTCGGG
>CAINMH010000136.1 GCA_903850745.1 uncultured bacterium | reverse complement strand
AGCAACTCCAAGAACGAAGTATCGACGCCTACGTCGTAACTGGAACAACAAGTGTTCCACCAGATGGGGTAACGATGTCCGAAGTTGCCGAGGTGACATCGGGTCAATCGGTGTCATCAGTAGGACAAGCAACTAGCGGAACTGTCTATGTCGAGGGACGTCCCATCGGTGTTGGTCGGGGCGTGCTCCTCGTACAGCCAGCATCGATCTCTGGTGGACCAGTGGCAGCTTTGCTCCTGCGCATTTCACTCGCTCTGCTCGCCGGACTTGTCATCGCAGTAGTCGTTGGTGTGGTTGCTGCTCGACGTATCACTCGACCGCTGAGACGAGTCGCTGAAGCAGCCGAGCGACTAGGTGCGGGTGATCGGGATGTGAGTTTGCCGGTCGATGGACCGGCTGAGGTCGTGGGGATAGCGGAGGCCATTAATGTGCTGGCACGTGAACTCTCAGCATCAGAGTCTCGGCAACGCGATTTCCTGCTGTCTGTATCGCACGAACTACGTACTCCACTGACTGCGATTCGAGGTTACGCGGAGGCACTTGCAGACGGCGTTGTCACAGATGCAGCGAGGACCGGCGTCGTTATCGGTGAGGAATCCGCGCGACTCGATCGCCTCGTTACGGATTTGCTCGATCTTGCAAGACTTCGAGCGGACACTTTTCGTGTGACTAACGCTCCTGTGGATCTAGTCCACCTAATTCAGGATGCAGGTCACGTGTGGGCCGATCGAAGTGCGCGCGTCGGTGTCGTTGTGCATGTTGAAGTCGGTGTTCGAGCGCTGTCGGTGGTGACGGACGGCGTACGAATTCGGCAGATCGTGGACAACCTCGCCGAAAATTCATTGCGAGTGACCCCGGCTGGGAAGGCGATAGTTCTCGCGCTACGCGCCGAACCTGGTTGGGTGGTTGTGGAGGTTCGCGATGCCGGTCCGGGGCTCACGGCGCAGGATTGCGTGGAGGCCTTTGTGCCCGGGGTGCTGCACGAGCGCTACCGGGGGATTCGGGCGGGCGGCAGCGGCCTAGGACTGGCCCTTGTCGCCCGGTTGGCCGAACTTCTTGGGGGCGAGGCATCGGCCGGGATCGCGCCAGAAGGTGGAGCTCGCTTCACCGTTCGACTTCCGATGCGTTCTTCGGCGTAGGCTGGCAGGCATGATCCCAAGTCGCTGGAGGCGTGTGGGGCCACCGGTGGCACTTGGGGCCGGGGCAGTGGCTTCGGCGGTCTACATCGCGCTTGTCGATCCCAATCAACCTGGCCACTACTTGGTGTGTCCGACTAATTCGCTGCTGGGAATCGACTGTCCCGGCTGTGGCGGACTGCGGGCTACCCACGACCTGCTCCATGGCAATGTCGCCGGGGCGATGGATCACAACCTGCTGTGGGTGATCGCCGCACCGATTCTGGTGGTGATGTGGGCCCGTTGGCTCGCACGTCGGTGGACCGGCGCTCCGCCGAAACCTTCTCCTCGTTGGCAAAAGCTGCAGACCCCCGTTCTCACGTCGGTGATCGCGGTGGTCATCGCGTTTGGTGTCGTACGCAACCTCGTGCCGTACCTCGGGTCGAACATTGGCTGATCTGCCGTTACGCTGAGGCTTCGCTCTCTGGATTGGATTGTTGTGTCGACTGTGCTGGACGGGATCATTGAGGGTGTACGCGAGGATCTCGCGGTGCGCATGGCGGTCACGCCCCTCGATCAACTCCAGGCTCGAGTCGAAGCAATCGTGCCTGCCCTCGACGCAGAGGCAGTCCTTCGCGGCGAAGGCGTGTCCGTGATCGCTGAGGTCAAGCGGGCTAGCCCGAGTAAGGGCCATCTGGCAGATATCGCCGATCCTGCGACCTTGGCGAAGGCCTACGAGGCGGGTGGCGCCCATTGCATCTCTGTTCTCACCGAAGAGCGTCGGTTTGCCGGCAGTCTCGAAGATCTTGCTGCGGTGCGACAAGCGGTTGCTGTCCCAGTTCTGAGAAAAGACTTCATCGTGACTTCCTACCAACTCTGGGAAGCGCGAGCATACGGTGCTGATTTAGCGCTACTTATCGTTGCGGCACTTGACCAGCAAGAATTGACAGGCCTGATCGAACTCACGCGCTTTCTCGGCATGACTCCGCTTGTCGAGGTACACGATGCCGATGAGGTAGTGCGCGCGGTGGATGCCGGAGCGACTGTGATGGGCGTGAACGCCCGTAACTTGAAGACGCTTGAGGTGGATCGGGACACGTTCGAGCGTATTTCGCCAGGAATTCCCGCTGGGTGTGTGACGATCGCAGAGTCTGGAATTCGTGACGCCCATGACGTGGCCACCTACGCCGCGCTCGGAGCCAGTGCGGTTCTGGTGGGTGAGAGCGTCGTTAAGGGTGGCGATCCCCGGCAGGCTGTCCGTGATCTTGTGACGGCCGGGGCACGTCCAGTGGTGAGGTCATCTCGTGGCTGACGACAAGCATTTCGGAGAATACGGCGGCCGTTTTGTACCAGAGGCCCTCATGGCGGCACTCGACGAACTTGATGCAGCCTTTCAAGCTGCTCTTATCGATCCGGAATTCACCAAGGAGTTGGAGCGTCTCCAGCGCACCGTAACGGGCCGACCCAGCCCATTGACGGACGCGCGAAGGTTCTCTGAGATGTGCGGTGGAGCTCGTATATTGCTCAAGCGTGAAGATCTCAATCACACCGGGTCGCACAAGATCAATAACGTTCTTGGCCAGGCGCTTCTGACTCAACGAATGGGTAAGAAGCGGGTGATTGCTGAGACAGGTGCTGGCCAGCACGGCGTCGCAACGGCGACGGCGGCGGCGATGATGGGACTCGACTGCACGATCTATATGGGCGAGGAAGACACCCGACGACAGGCGCTCAATGTCGTGCGTATGCGACTGTTAGGCGCTGAAGTTGTTCCCGTGACCGCGGGCAGTAAGACGCTCAAGGATGCGATCAACGAGGCCATGCGCGACTGGGTGACGACGGTCGACCGCACTCATTACCTGCTTGGCACTGTGACTGGTCCGGCGCCTTTCCCCCGCATAGTGCGCCAATTCCAATCTGTGATCGGCATTGAGGCCCGTGCGCAGGTTCTGGAGCTGACTGGGCGACTTCCTGATGTGGCCATGGCTTGCGTGGGAGGCGGATCCAATGCAATTGGACTGTTCTCCGGTTTTCTCGCGGACGAAAGTGTCCGACTTGTGGGATGTGAGGCGGGCGGTGATGGTGTCGAAACTGGGCGTCATGCTGCGCGTTTTAGCGGTGGCGCGCCCGGTGTCCTTCACGGTGCCCGCACGTACGTAATGCAGGACGAATGGGGCCAGACAGTGCCTTCACACTCCATCAGTGCTGGACTGGACTACCCCGGAGTCGGGCCTGAACACGCGTTTCTCCACGACTCTGGCCGTGCCACGTACATCCCCATCAATGACGATGAAGCAATGGCTGCTTTTGAGATTCTTTGTCGAACCGAAGGAATCATCCCTGCAATCGAGACCGCCCATGCCATCGCTGGTGCGATGCGTGTCGGTCGCGAACTTGGACCTGAAGGAATCATCGTGATCAACCTTTCGGGTCGCGGTGACAAGGATGTAGCCACAGCGGCTCGCTGGTTTGGTCTAGCGGACGTGAACGAGGCTGCTGAAGGCCGCGGATGAGTGCGCTGCACGAGGTGTTTGCCCGCGCCCACTCTGAAGGCAGGGCGGCGCTTATCGGCTATCTTCCAGCAGGGTTTCCGACAGTTGAAGCCTCGATCGAGATTCTTCGCGCCATGGTCGCCAATGGTGTGGACATCGTAGAAGTTGGCCTCCCGTACTCCGATCCACTCATGGACGGTGCCGTTATCCAGGAAGCTGCCGAAATAGCTCTGAGCAATGGCACCACCTCGGCGGATGTGTTGAGTGTTGTTGCGGGTGTCGCGGCGACGGGTGCGCCCACGCTGGTGATGTCGTACTGGAACCCCATTGAGCGCTTTGGCGTCGAAGCGTTCGCAGCGCAACTAGCCGCTGCAGGCGGCGTCGGAGTGATTACGCCCGATCTGACTCCAGAGGAGGCCGGAGCGTGGATACAGGCAACCGACCGTCACGCTATCGACCGCATCTTCCTCGTGGCTCCTTCCTCCACAGCAGCCCGGATAGACGTCGTTTCCGGGGTGACCTCAGGCTTTGTCTACGCGGCTTCCACGATGGGCGTAACCGGGATGCGGACGTCCTTGTCCGGATCAGCCGCCGAGATTGTTGCTCGGGTGCGCGCCCGCACGAATAAGCCGATCTGCGTCGGAGTAGGCGTGTCCACTCCTGAGCAGGCGGCGGAGGTCGCGGCGTTCGCCGACGGAGTCATCGTTGGATCCGCATTTGTTCGAGCAGTACTTGAGTCTGGAGACGGAGCGGTAGAGGCCGCAGGCTCCCTGGCTCGCGATCTGGCCGCAGGGGTGCGTACCGTTAGATCACACACGGGAAGGTGAGGAACGATAATGAGCAAGGACCGCGACAACACCCGCCAAAAGGCTGCTGAAGCCCGCGCTGCGGCGGCGGCCAAAGAGAAGCGCCGCGAGCGCACGGTGCGCACTATTGGCGCTGTGGCGATTGCCGTAGTTGTCATTGCCATTGTAGGCGCTGCCATCATCATCCCGAGGTTGTCTGGTAACGACCCCGCACCAGGTCCGAATCCGGCGGCAGCCCTGCCCGTTGGAGTGCTTGACTCGACAAATGAATATGCCTACGGCAAGGTGCTGAATCCTGAGACCACAAATAAGCCCGTTCTGGCCATCTGGGAAGACTTCCAGTGCCCGGCGTGTGCCTTCGTGGAGAAAAACAACGGCCTCGGTATCCAAAAGCTCGCGGCCGCAGGCAAGATTCAGTTGATTTGGCGCCCGACAACTTTCCTCGATCGTAAGCTGAAGACCGATGCTTCGCAGAGGGCTACCGCCGCTTGGGGCTGCGCTATCGATGCGAATAAGAATGTCGAGTACCACGATTGGATCTTCGCCAATCAGCCCGCCAAGGAAGGCGACGGTTGGACGAACGAGCAGCTGCTGCAGTACGGCAAGGATGTGGGCATCACGGGCGATCTCTACACCGCTTTTGACGCCTGTGTGACCAGCCAAAAGTATGCCGGTTGGGCAATCAACAGCACTGATGCCTTCGATAACTCCGATGCGAATGGCACTCCATACGCGACCCTAGATGGCACGCCCATCGATAACGCGATCCTCAATGACGAGGCCAAGCTCATCGCCTTTATCGACGCTCAGTCCAGCAGCGCGACTCCCTCACCTTCTGCCAGCGCCTCCTGATCGGGTAGGATAGGTCTCGATCGGGCCAGCGTCGTCCCGGTCTCCTGTTCCTAGGAGTACCGCGACCGCTTGGAGATTTCAATGTTGTTCTCAGCTATGCCGCCTGCCCAAGGGCTTTACGACCCTGCGCAGGAACACGACGCGTGTGGCGTTGCCTTCGTGGCGATGCTGACGGGCGTGCCCTCTCACTCCATCGTTCAGCAGGCGCTGACGGCGTTGGTCAACCTTGATCATCGTGGCGCTAGTGGTGCTGAGCCGGATTCCGGTGACGGCGCGGGAATATTGCTGCAGATCCCGGACGCATTCCTTCGCGAGGTGGTGGGTTTCGCATTGCCGCCGCAGGGTCACTATGCGATGGGTATGGCCTTCCTGTCTGCGGACTTCAACGATGCAAATGTCGTCGCAGCCACTATCGAATCAATTGCTGCAGAGGAAGGGCTAACTGTCCTTGGCTGGCGCGAGGTTCCGATTGACGCCACACCCGTGGGTAGCAGCGCTCGGGCAGTGATGCCGTCGTTCCGGCAGATTTTTGTGACAGCACCTGGAGCGACCGGACTCGACCTCGAGCGGCTGGCGTTTTGTCTCCGCAAGCGCGCTGAGCACAGCTGCTCTGTGTACTTTCCGTCACTGTCGGCACGTACGACGGTGTACAAGGGCATGCTCACGACCCATCAATTGCAGCAGTTCTTTCCAGATCTGTCAGATCCACGCGTTGCCTCAGCAATCGGCTTGGTGCACTCCCGGTTCTCGACCAACACATTTCCGTCGTGGCCGCTGGCCCATCCTTATCGCTTGATCGCACACAACGGCGAGATCAACACCGTGCGCGGTAACCGCAATTGGATGCGCGCGCGTGAATCCGCGTTGCGCACCAATCTGATTCCGGGCGATCTTGAGCGCCTTTTCCCGATTTGTGCCACGGGTGGAAGCGACTCTGCGTCGTTCGACGAAGTACTTGAGCTGCTCCATCTCGGGGGGCGCAGCCTTCCACATGCAGTGTTGATGATGATTCCAGAAGCGTGGGAAAACAACACGGAAATGGATCCGGCTCGTCGCGCTTTCTACGAATTCCACGCGACTTTGATGGAGCCGTGGGATGGGCCAGCCAACGTGTCGTTTTCTGATGGCACTCTCGTCGGTGCCGTGCTTGATCGCAACGGACTTCGCCCGGGACGCTACTGGGTCACAGAAGACGGCCTAGTCGTTCTTGCTTCAGAGTCGGGAGTGCTTGACCTCGATCCGGCGTCTATCGTGCGTAAGGGGCGATTGCAGCCGGGTCGAATGTTCCTCGTTGATACGGCTGAAGGTCGCATCATCAGCGATGAGGAGATCAAGTCTGGCTTGGCTGAAGTTGAGCCCTACGCCGATTGGTTGCGCGAAGGCATTGTCCATTTGGACAACCTTCCGGAGCGTGAGCACATCGTGCATACGACCGAGTCGGTAGTACGCCGTCAACAGACGTTTGGCTACTCAGAAGAGGAGTTGCGTGTTCTCCTCACTCCAATGGCATCAACAGGATTAGAGCCCCTTGGGTCCATGGGTACAGATTCGCCCATCGCGGTCCTATCAACGCGTCCGCGGCTGCTCTTTGATTACTTCCAGCAATTGTTTGCGCAGGTCACCAACCCACCGCTTGACGCGATCCGTGAGGAGATCGTGACATCGTTGGGCAGTCTGATCGGCGCAGAAGGCAATCTGCTCGATGCGACACCGTCGCACTGTCGGCAGGTTCTCCTTCCGTTCCCCGTCATTGACAATGACGAACTCGCGAAGATCCTCCACGTAAATCGTGATGGAGATATGCCCGAGTTCTCCGCTGCAAAGGTGAAAGGTCTATACCAACATTCCGGTGGCGGGGCAGCGCTTGAGGCGAGACTCGAAGAGATCTTTGCTGAGGTAGACGAGCTCATCGCGAACGGCACGCGCTTCATCGTGCTGAGCGACCGAGACAGCGATGCCGATCGAGCGCCGATTCCGTCGCTACTGCTGTGTTCGGCAGTCCACCAGCATCTAGTTCGGCAACGCAATCGCACTCAGGTAGGACTTCTGGTCGAGGCCGGCGATGTGCGAGAGGTGCATCACGTTGCGCTCCTGGTCGGATTTGGCGTCTCCGCAATCAATCCCTATCTTGCGCTGGAGACCGTTGAGGATCTTGTGCGACGCAAGGTTGTCACTGGAGTCTCGCCAGAAAAGGCTATGCGCAACCTCACCAAGGCGCTGGGCAAGGGCGTGTTGAAGGTGATGTCGAAGATGGGTGTGTCGACAGTTGCCTCTTATCGCGGTGCGCAGATTTTCGAGGCAATCGGACTGTCCCAAGAGTTGGTTGATCGCTACTTCACCGGTACAACTTCTCGACTTGGCGGCGTCGGACTCGATGTGATCGCCCGTGAGGTGTCGGCACGGCACGCAACGGCCTATCCGCCCACGGGAATTGCACCTGCGCATCGCCGCCTTGACATTGGCGGTGAATACCAATGGCGACGTGAGGGTGAGCCGCATCTATTTGATCCCGAGACCGTTTTTCGGCTTCAGCACGCGACACGGGAGGGTCGCTACGACGTTTTCCGTGAGTACACAGACACCATCGATGAGCAAAGCAAGCGCTTGATGACATTGCGTGGACTTTTCGAACTTCGGACCGATGCTCGACCGGCCATCCCACTTGACGAGGTGGAGCCCATCGAGAACATTGTCAAGCGCTTTTCCACCGGCGCTATGTCGTATGGATCGATCTCTCAGGAAGCGCATGAGACTCTTGCAGTTGCTATGAACCGAATCGGAGCGAAGTCCAATACGGGTGAAGGCGGAGAGGATCCTGAGCGTTTCATCCAGATGGACAACGGAGACTCAAAGCGTTCTGCCATTAAGCAGGTTGCGTCGGGTCGATTTGGCGTAACGAGTGAATATCTCGTCAATAGCGACGACATTCAGATCAAGATGGCTCAGGGTGCGAAGCCCGGCGAGGGTGGTCAGTTGCCCGGACACAAGGTCTATCCGTGGGTTGCTAAGACTCGTCATTCGACTCCTGGCGTCGGGCTCATCTCGCCGCCCCCGCACCACGACATCTATTCCATCGAGGATCTGGCTCAGTTGATTCACGACCTGAAGAATGCCAATCCAGCGGCTCGCATTCACGTCAAACTGGTCTCTGAGAATGGCATCGGCACGGTTGCCGCAGGTGTTGCTAAGGCTCATGCGGATGTTGTTTTGGTGTCTGGACATGACGGTGGAACGGGTGCCTCACCGCTGACTTCTTTGAAGCATGCGGGGAGTCCGTGGGAGTTAGGTCTTGCGGAGACTCAGCAGACCTTGCTTCTCAATAACCTTCGAGATCGCATTGTGGTGCAAACTGATGGCCAACTGAAGACGGGCCGAGATGTCATGATCGCCGCCCTTCTTGGTGCAGAGGAGTTTGGCTTTGCAACTGCACCGCTGGTCGTGATGGGTTGCATCATGATGCGCGTGTGTCATCTCGATACCTGTCCGGTGGGCGTGGCAACACAAAATCCTGTCCTGCGCGAGCGTTTCGCGGGTCGGCCGGAGTTCGTGGTCACTTTCTTCGAATTCATCGCAGAGCAAGTGCGCGAGTACCTAGCGGCGCTCGGCTTCCGCACCCTTGATGAGGCAATCGGACATGTGGACATGATTGATGCCCATGAGGCGGTTGAGCATTGGAAGGCGTCCGGTCTGGACCTCACGCCCATCCTGCATCCCACCGATGTCCCTAGCGATGCTCCACGGCGCTGCGTGCAGTCGCAGGATCACGGACTGGAAAGAGCACTTGATCAGGAACTGATTCGGCTCTGTGCGCCAGCTTTGGACAACGCCGAGCCGGTTCGGGCTCACCTCCCGGTCCGCAATGTCAACCGCACCGTAGGCACGATGCTCGGTTCTCAGGTCACCCGTAAGTGGGGCGGTGAGGGTCTGCCCGATGGGACCATTGACTTGACCTTCACTGGTTCAGCGGGCCAGTCATTTGGTGCGTTCTTGCCACGTGGCATCACGCTTCGACTTGAGGGTGATTCAAATGACTACGTCGGTAAGGGACTCAGCGGAGGACGGATCGTGGTTCGTCCAGATCGAGCCGCGACATTCCCGGCGGAGGACAACATCATTGCGGGCAATGTCATCGCCTACGGTGCGACATCTGGAGAGATATTCATCCGAGGTGTTGTCGGTGAGCGTTTCGCGGTTCGAAACTCAGGCGCACTCGCTGTGGTCGAAGGCGCGGGTGATCATCCGTGTGAGTACATGACCGGCGGGCGCGTGGTCATCCTGGGCCCAACCGGGCGAAATATTGCAGCAGGCATGTCCGGGGGAGTGGCGTATGTCCTTGACCTCAACGAGGAGCGGGTCAACCCAGAAATGGTTGATATCGAGGCCGTCAGCGCAGATGCATCGGAGTGGTTAGCTGCCGTTGTACGCCGACATGCAGAGGAAACGGACTCGGAGGTGGCGAAGGAACTCCTCGCCGATTGGGGGACTGCCCTGGGCCGTTTCCGGCAGATCATGCCGCGTGACTATCGACGGGCACTTGCGGCAATTGCAGCAGCTGAGGCAGAGGGACGAGATCCCATCGAGGCAGTGATGGAGGCGGCACGTGGCTGATCCGCGCGGTTTTTTGAAGGACGACCGGGAGCTACCTACCCGACGTCCCGTTGACGTCCGCATTCTGGACTGGAAAGAGGTCTATGAGTCTTTCCCCGCAGAGGCATTGAAGACTCAGGCCGGTCGATGCATGGACTGTGGCATTCCTTTCTGTCATAACGGGTGTCCACTGGGGAACCTCATTCCGGAGTGGAACGACCTCGTGTGGCGTTCGGATTGGCGGGCAGCTGCAGAACGGTTACACGCGACAAACAATTTCCCCGAGTTCACCGGTCGCCTGTGTCCAGCGCCTTGCGAAACTGCCTGCGTGCTGGGAATTAACCAGAATCCTGTGACGATCAAGCAGGTTGAGGTCGCCATCATTGACCAAGCGTGGGATGAAGGATGGGTTGTTCCATCGCCTCCTTCCCGACTCTCGGAGCGAACGATTGCGGTGATCGGATCCGGACCCGCCGGTTTAGCGGCGGCACAGCAATTGGCTCGTGCCGGTCACACGGTGGCCGTGTACGAGCGGGCTGATCGTGTCGGCGGCTTGCTGCGTTATGGAATTCCAGAGTTCAAGATGGAGAAGCGGCACCTAGATCGGCGACTCGAACAGATGGAGGCCGAAGGTGTGAAGTTCCGTGCGGGTGTAGAAGTGGGCGTCGACGTCACTGGAGAGTCTCTTCGTAAGCGTTACGACGCGATTGTGATTGCTGTCGGGGCCACCCAGTGGCGTGACCTTTCTGTTCCAGGTCGCGAACTCGCGGGTGTGCACCAGGCGATGGAGTACCTCCCTCTGGCGAATCGCGTTCAGGAAGGTGACCTCCCGGAGAGCCCCATCGATGCGGCAGACAAGCATGTAGTGATCATCGGTGGCGGCGATACAGGAGCGGACTGTTTGGGAACCGCGCTTCGACAGGGTGCGGCGTCCGTCACGCAACTCGAAATCCTGTCTGAACCGCCGGAAGGCCGTCCCGAGAGTCAGCCATGGCCGACGTATCCGATGGTTATGCGCGTCTCGAGCGCGCATGAGGAGGGCGGAGATCGCGTCTTCTCTGTGTCGACCGAGGAATTCGTGGGTGAGGAAGGTCGGCTCACCGGTCTTCGCATCGTCGAGGTGGAGTGGGT
>CAINMH010000135.1 GCA_903850745.1 uncultured bacterium | reverse complement strand
TTCCGAAAAGACTGTTCAGCGAGCGAAGCCCGCTGTGCGCATTTCGTGGACTGTGCTGATGACATTATCCATGCTCATGACGAGCGTCGGCGTGGGTCCTTCACAGGCTGCGCCGGTCGGGCAAGGGTTCAACCTGAATGCCGCCGACCTGCGCTTTATTCTGACGCAGATCAAGATCGCAGAAACCCACGTGACCGCGCCCGGCTATGCCTGCGAGGCGCTCCTCGGGCCTTCTGTGGATTTCAAGGTTCCTAGCCCGGTGCTCCCGTTCGGCTTGCGGGCTGTGGACGGGTCGTGCAATAACCTCCAACCCGGGCAGGGAGACTTTGGCCGGGCGGATGAACTCTTCCTACGCATGCTCACGCCGGACTTCCGTCCCGCTGAGGCTGGGTCATCGTATATGCAGACGAGCGGAATGGTCACCGACTCCCAGCCCCGTACCGTCAGCAACCTGATCGTTGACCAGACGGCGAGCAACCCGGCGGCAGTAGCGGCGGCCGGCGAGGGCGCCGTGCCTGACCCCGTTACCGGTACACTCTTCATTCCGAACGTGGCCCCGGATGTCGGCCTCTCCGCGCCCTACAACTCGGTGTTCACGTTCTTCGGCCAATTCTTCGACCACGGCCTCGACCTGGTGAGCAAGGGCGGGAACGGTTTCGTCTTCATGCCACTAAAGGCTGATGACCCGCTCTACGTCGTTGGTAGCCCAACCAACTTCATGGTCATGACCCGGGCGACAATGTTCAACGGCCACGAAACCATGAACACGACCACCCCGTTCGTGGATCAGAACCAGACCTACACCTCGCACCCGTCACACCAGGTGTTCCTGCGCGCATACACAGGCAACCCGCCGGTTCCGACCGGAAAGTTGATTGACGGCGCGCTTGGCAACATCGGCAACTGGGCCGAGCTCAAGGATCAGGCAGCGACCATGCTCGGCCTCCAACTCGTAGACACGGACGTGCTCAATGTGCCACTACTAGCGACCGACCCGTACGGCCACTTTATTCCTGGTCCTGCCGGCTTGCCGCAGTATGTGACAGTTTCGGGCTTGGTCGAGGGTAATCTTGCGTCACCAGTTTCTGTTCCCGCAAACGCGTTCCGCACTGGACACGCCTTCCTTGACGACATCGCGCACAGCGCCGGCCCAGGCTCGGCCGCCTCGCCAAAGACCGCGGACGCCAACTTGACGGCCGGTGGCAGTTTGGATCCGGTGGCATCTGGTGAGTACGATAACGAACTGCTCGACCTGCACTTCATCACCGGCGATGGCCGCGGCAATGAGAACATCGGCCTGACCGCCATTCACACCGTCTTCCACTCGGAGCACAACCGTCTGGCCGACGAGATCGGCAACCCCGGTGGGCTTATTGACAGCCTGCTGACACCTGCCGAGATTGCCGATTGGCAGGCGTTCAACCCGGCCTCCGGCTGGGGCTACGGCGAGCGTCTCTTCCAGGCGGCGCGCTTCGTCACCGAGATGGAATACCAGCACCTCGTGTTCGAGGAGTTTGGCCGCAAGGTGCAGCCGCAGATCAACATCTTCTCCGGCTACCACACCGAAATCAACCCGGCGATCACCGCCGAGTTCGCCCACACCGTCTATCGCTTCGGTCACTCGATGCTGAACGAGGAAGTGGCCCGCACCGCGGCCGATGAGATGACGACCAACGACATTGACTTGTTCACCGCCTTCCTCAACCCGGTTGAGTTCAACGACGGGGGAACGCTGGACGCCTACCAGGCGGTCGGCCAGATCATCCGCGGCTCGTCGCGCCAGGTCGGCAACGAACTGGATGAATTCGTCACCGACGTCCTGCGGAATCGCCTGGTCGGCTTGCCCCTGGACCTGCCCGCAATCAACATGGCGCGCGGCCGAAGCGAGGGCATCCCATCGCTGAACTCGGCCCGCCGTCAGTTCTACGCCGCCACCGGCAACTCGCTCCTTGCGCCTTACGAGAGTTGGGCCGACTACTCATTCAACCTCAAGCACATGGAGACCCTGTTCAACCTCGTCGCGGCTTACGGCACGCACCCGAGCATCATGACGCTTGACCCGGACGGCGCAGGCCCCATTCTGGCCGGCAGTCTGGAAGCCCGGCGTATGGCCGCTGACCAGCTCCTTATGCTCACCACACTGCCCGGGCTGGATGGCATCTTGGGTACCGATTGCGCGACAACAGCTCTGGACCCGGCGTGTCTTGACGACATCCCAGCTCCTGCAGACAGCCTCGACTTTATGACCAGCACCGGATCTTGGGCCAATGTCGGTGGTGTGACCATCACCGGCGTTGACAACGTTGACTTCTGGGTTGGTGGTCTGACCGAGAAGCAAGCCCCGTTCGGCGGCCTGTTAGGCTCCACCTTCAACTTCGTCTTCGAGACCCAGTTGGAGAACCTGCAGGATGGTGACCGGTTCTACTATCTATCACGCACGGTCGGCCAAAACCTGCTGGTCCAGCTCGAAGGCAACTCATTTGCCGAGCTGATCATGCGCAACTCGGACGTCGAAGGCCTCCCGGCCGACGTCTTCTCGCGACCAGACTTCGTCTTCAATGTGAAGAATCTGGGGGCGAGCGGGTCAATCCTTAACGATATCACCACGGAATGGAACGAGACAGCCCTCCTCACCCGCAACATCCCCACCCTGAGGACGATCCGCTTCGCTGGCCCTGAACACGTCGTCTTCAATGGCGTGGACGTGCCGAACGATCCCGATAATGGCGTGCTCATCAACGACCGCATCTACTCGAGCGAGGGTGACGACACCCTGCGCGGCAACGGCGGCAACGACTGGATGGAAGGCGGCTCCGGCAACGACCAGTTTATCGGCGGCTTGGGCGACGATATCATCACCGACCTCTTCGGTGACGACGTCCTCAAAGGCGGCGACGGCAACGATGCCATGAGCTCCGGTCAGGGTTTCGACCTGAACCAGGGCGGCCGAGGCAATGACTTCGTCGTCGGTGGCTCTGACCCCACTGAAACCTTCGGCGGATCCGGCAATGACATGATCTTTGCCGGCGACTCGTCCGACACTGTCTTCGGCGATGACGGCGACGACTGGATCGAGGGCGGCAACCAGGCCGACCTGCTCCAGGGCGACAACGGCTTCCCGTTCCAGGACGACCCGAACGGCGGCCACGACGTCATCATCGGCGGCGGCGGCAACGACGACTACGACTCTGAAGGCGGCGACGACATCATGGTCAGCGGCCCCGGTATCGAACGCAACGAAGGCATGCTCGGCTTCGACTGGGTGACCCATCGTGGCGATCCCCAGGCGGCCAACGCCGATATGAGCCTCATCGGCTTACTGCCTCCTAATGTCGATGATATCAAGGACCGCTTCGACCTGGTCGAGGCGCTGTCGGGCTGGAACTTCAACGACACCCTGCGCGGCGACAACCTCAACAATGCCGTTGGCCTGGTAGTCGGCAACGAGCTGACCCCTGACGGCATCGCACGGATCAGCGGCCTGGCGCCCCTGCTCTCGGGCGCGACCTCCTTCAACACCGGCAACATCATCCTCGGCGGCGCTGGCAGTGACCTGCTCGAAGGCCGCGGCGGCAACGACATCCTTGATGGCGACCGCTGGCTGAACGTGCAACTCACCACCGGCGTGCTGTCCGTTGACAGCATGACCTCCCTGCGAACAGCTGTGTTCAACGGCACGCTCAACCCGGGCGACATCACGATCGTCCGCAGTATCGTGACCACCGGCGCTCAGCCCACTGACGTGGACACAGCCCAATACTCCAGACCTCAACCTGAGTACGTCATCACCCACAATGGGGACGGCAGTGTGCAAGTCGCCCATCTTGGCGGTCTCGGCGCCGATGGTACCGACACGCTGTGGAACATGGAACTGCTCAGCTTCTGTGCTGTTCCGGGCGTTGTCGCAGGAACCTGCGACCTTCGCGCCGCTCCAGTTTCGACCGCACCAGCCACGCCAACCCCGATAGCAAGCTTATCGCTCGCCTCACTGACTTTCGATGCGCAATTTACAGGCACCACCAGCGCAGCCCTGCCAGTGACACTGAGCAACACAGGAACTGCCCCGCTCAACCTCTCCAGCATCATAGCTAGTGCCGAGTTTGCGCAGACGAGTGACTGCGGGATCAGCCTGGCCGCAGGGTTAAGCTGTACGATCAATGTTACCTTCACCCCAGCAGCCACTGGCGCACGCACCGGCTTGCTTACCGTCAATCACAACGCAGCTCCTGTTGCCACAAGCACATCCATCACGCTCAGCGGTACAGGCATCGCCCCGTTCATTTCCCTCACGCCAGCATCGCTGACCTTTGCTGCGCGGAATATT
>CAINMH010000134.1 GCA_903850745.1 uncultured bacterium | reverse complement strand
CCTTGACACGCTTCAATCTGTGACTATCGGGAACAAGGACTGCCCCGTCGCAACGAGCAACTCCGCCAGAATCGTCTGCACAGTCCCGGCTGGACCAGTGGACAAAAGCGGATCAGTCGATGTGATCGTCAAGACGAGTGATGGTCGAACCGTTGTGAACGGCATGCTCGACTACGTACTCGAAATCGGGCCGGCTACAGGTGTAGATGCATTTACGAGCGCTAGCGCTGCCCTTGTCTATTTCACCGGAAGCGGCCTGAAATCCGGCTACCTCAAGGGCTACCAAATCTCAATGCAGACGATGCGGCCCAATGGGTCACTTACTCCATGGGCCATCGTGAAGACCAGTTCTGGCTCTGCTACGGCAACGACACTGTCGCGCGCGGCGCTTGGTGTAGATGCGGGCGATGTTGTGCGATTCCGGGTAAACGTGCTCGCGACGACTGGAGGCATGTCTCGCGCCAGCAACAGCTCGCCGTGGCGGCAGATGACCGATACGGTGGCCACACCCACCAACTTCTCTGCAGCTTATGACGCTAAGACTGATTACTTGACCATGCGCTGGGACGAGCCTCGAGGTGAAGTTCTCGGCGGTCGGAATGCACACGGCTATGAGTTCCAGTACATGTGGCCAGGGTCCAATAAGTGGACCGTATTAGGAGACCCGCTGAGAGGCGGCACCACATCAGCAGTTTTCTCGCTGGAAAATGTGCCCAAGGGAACTTTCAAGGTCCGCATTCGGGCGATCTCGTGGCCCGAGAAGTACCTCTCCGATTGGACGGCAGAAGCAGCAATCCGCAAATAACTCTGTCAGCCCTCATCATCCATTTTGGGGTCTGCCAATTCGCTGATGCCGTATGCCAATCCAGCGCGAGTTGACTCGGCAACAACCGGCTTGGGTGCCCAAGATAGGGCGTCGTAAGGGCATACCTCAATACAGATACCGCAAAACATGCACGATGACCAGTCAATGACGAAACTATCCAGCAGTTTTACGGTACGCGGTCGACCGTCGCCAGCGAGGGTTTCGGAATGTTGTTCGATGTGAATGCACCAATCGGGGCACTCACGTGCGCAGACGAGACAAGAAGTGCATGCTGCGGAATCCAATGCAATGAATGCGTGTGCGTCGCTCACTCGACACCTCCTTGCCCTGTCACACCAAGTGGTCGCTTTCGTCCCTCTGCTCCTGGCCATGACCGTTCTTCACGCTGTGCGAACACAAAAGATTTGCGCAACGGTCGCAGGCTCACATCCGCAAGAAGCAGCGGCTGCAATCCTGCGAGCCCCGTGAATTGCAGACCAAACATCTCGTGCGCCTCCCGCTCATGCCAAGCCGCGCCAGCGTAGACATCTGCAATCGAATCGACAGACTCGTCGTAACGAACAGATGTGGCGATGAAGTGATGTCGAATCGGGGTCGTGCCAGGAACCGCGACATGAAGAAGCCAGTCGACACCGGATCCATCAACGAGCTCGGTGGCGGATAGGAAGTCGAAGTACGTCGCGCCAGCGGCTCGAGCAGCGCTACAGGCCTCATGCCATGACGTCCGATCCACCATCTCGCGCGCGGAGTTCATGACGCATCAGCCAGGGACACGATCGCCGCAACTAGGGCTTCTGGCCGCGGCGGACAGCCCGGCACGTACGACGCGACCGGCACGACCGAATCGATGCCCTCGACGACCGCATACGAGTCCCAATAGGGGCCGCCACTCGTCGCACACGCGCCTAGGGCCAGCACGACCCGCGGGCCAACAACTGCATCCCAAGCCTCAACGAGTGCGGGTGTGAGTCGATGTGTGAGGGTGCCCGAGACCACGAGCACGGTCATTTCTGGCTCCAGGGTTGGGTCGGCGGGCTCGAGCAGGCCCCGAGTCACAGCCGAGCCAAATTCAACGGCGCAGCACGCCAAACCAAGGTTTGCCACGCTCACATGGAGCCCCGGGCGACCTGTAACCGCGTACGTACGCCCAGCCCCCCGAAGTCCGGTCATGTCAATAGCGGTCACAGCCAAAACTCTAGGGGATTTCCTTGGTGGGCCACCCACTCCACGCAGGTTAAGGGGGCAGAATGGCTTACACACACTTATTGAAGCATTTCAGGTGAGGGCGGTTGCGGTGACGGATCAGGTTGCGGAAAAGCAGGTCATCCCAGTTGATCACGTGATCATTAGATTTGCGGGTGACTCCGGCGACGGTATGCAGCTGACCGGCGATCGCTTCACTTCTGAGACGGCCGGTCTCGGCAACGATCTCTCGACGCTCCCGGACTTCCCCGCGGAGATCCGCGCACCAGCCGGCACATTGCCAGGCGTCTCGGCATTCCAGTTGCAATTCGCCGATCACGACATCATGACTCCCGGTGATCGCCCAGACGTTCTCGTTGCAATGAACCCTGCCGCACTGAAGTCCAACATCGGACTGTTGAAGCCGGGTGGCGATCTCATCGTCAACACTGATGAGTTCACCAAGCGCAATCTCGAGAAGGTCGGCTACTCCGGTAACCCCCTCGAAGACGATTCTCTGATCGCCTACAACGTGCACCCGGTCGGTCTCACCTCGATGACAGTCGAGGCACTTAAGGAATTCCCCCTTTCGAAGAAGGATGCTGAGCGCGCCAAGAATATGTTCGCTTTGGGCATGCTCTGTTGGCTGTATAGCCGCCCCACTGATGGCACCCGCATTTTCCTCAAGAGCAAGTTCGGCAAGAAT
>CAINMH010000133.1 GCA_903850745.1 uncultured bacterium | reverse complement strand
CGGCACATCGGAGAGCACATCGGAGAAAAGTGTTCCTTGCAGAGATGGCGTACGTCCACCTTTGGTAGTCATGCGGCGACACCCTGCTTCGGACACCAATGGGCAACCGGGCACGTAGGGCAGTCAGGTTTGCGCGCGTTGCAACACCGGCGCCCATGGAAGATCAACACGTGGCACAGCATGGTGTGATCTTTGACGGGAAATAGGGCCGCCAAGTCAGTCTCCACCTTGACCGGATCAGTGTGGGTTGACCAGCCCAATCGGCGCGAGAGTCGCCCGACATGGGTGTCTACCGTCAGACCGGGAATGTCGAAGGCGTTGCCGAGCACGACATTGGCGGTCTTGCGCCCCACCCCAGGCAGTTTCACCAACGCATCAAGATCGGCCGGGACTTCGCCGCCGTAGTCGGCACACAAAATTGCCGCGGTGGCCTGAATATTGGCTGCCTTGGTGCGGAAGAACCCGGTGGACTCGATGAGGCGTTCAAGATCAGAGCGATCGGCACTCGCGAAGTCCGCGGCGGTCGGGTAGGCCCGGAAGAGTGCCGGGGTGACCTGATTGACCCGCACATCGGTGCACTGGGCCGAGAGCATCGTCGCCACAAGGAGTTGGAGGGGCGTCGCAAAATCGAGCTCGCAGTGGGCATCGGGGTAGGTCTCTTGTAGGACCCGATAGACCTTGCGAGCCCTGCGGACCAGCGCCGTGTGCGTCTCACGGATAGGGGCCACGACCTAAGACTACGTTCCAGCTGAGCCGTGGGACTGCGTATAGGGGCGCTTCGGGAGAGACTGGGAGGGCATCGCGCCCCTGCTGCTCAGGCAAAGGCAGCCATACGCGAGACTAGGAAACAGGAGGTTGTGACGATGAATGATGCGCTT
Organism: uncultured bacterium; assembly: GCA_903850745.1. Classification (GTDB taxonomy): domain Bacteria; phylum Actinomycetota; class Actinomycetes; order S36-B12; family S36-B12; genus CAINMH01. The sequence goes on along the minus strand of CAINMH010000133.1, from coordinate 11,107 downwards.
ATGCAGGCGCCCCTGTTCCGGGCGCTTGACGCAGACGCTGCGTCGGCGCTGCGAGCAAGCATGGTGGATCAGCGCGTAAGCAAGGGCGATGAAGTCTTTGCTGAGGGCGATCCGGGAGACCGGATGTACGTCATCCTTGACGGCAAGATCAAGCTCGGGCAGACCTCACCGGATGGCCGCGAATCGTTACAGGCTGTGCTCGGGCCTGGCGAGATGTTCGGCGAACTCTCCCTCTTCGATCCCGGTTCACGCCAGTCGACAGCGACGGCACTCACCGACGCCCACCTCATTGGTCTTGGCAATGCCGACCTCCGCTCGTGGCTCACCGGACGTCCGGAGGTCGCACAAGCACTACTGCAAGCACTCGCCCGCCGACTTCGTCGCACCAACGAGGCGATGGCAGATCTCGTGTTCTCCGATGTACCCGGCCGCGTTGCCAAGGCACTGCTGGACCTGGCCGACAAGTTTGGTGAGCAGACCAACAGTGGTCTTGTGGTGCATCACGACATGACGCAGGAAGAAATCGCACAACTCGTGGGCGCTTCGCGCGAGACGGTCAACAAAGCACTCGCTGATTTCACCCAGCGTGGGTGGATCTCACTTGAGCCACGCACCGTCGTGCTACTTGATGTCGAGCGTCTCAATAAGCGCGCTGGCTAATCTGCCAGATAGGCAAGCTGTGCACGTGTTGACAACAACGCGGCTTCACGCAACGCAGGGTCAAGCCCCGCGTAGACCACGTCAACTACTTCATCTGGATTCCGTGCGCCTGCCGTAAGCGCTTCGCGTACTTGCTGCAATCGCGCTTGGCGATGCTCGACGTATTCGGTCAGAATCCGGGCGGGATCATCGAGTGCAGGTCCGTGCCCAGGAAGCAATAAGCGTGCATTCGAGGCTGCGTCGCGTAAGAGTTGCAACGAGTCAAGGTAGTCGCTGAGATTGCCGTCGGGCCAAGCGACAACTGTTGTACCTCGTCCCAGCACGGTGTCGCCAGTAAGCAATGCCGCGTCAGCTCGGCAATAGAACGTCACACCGTCAGCGGAATGCCCCGGAGTAGGCAACACTTCAACCTCAAGTCCATCCACCAACAAAGATTCGGATCGGGCGAGAGTGCGACCTCGCCAGGCCAGAACGCTGGCGCCAGTTCGCTTCGCAAGCTCTGCAGCTCCTTCTGAATGATCAATGTGATCGTGCGTCAAAGCGATGACCGAAATCTTCACATCAAGGTCGTGGACTGCACTGGATATGGCAGTGAGGTGGGACTCGTCGAGTGGACCCGGATCAATGACAAGGGCTTCATGTGCGCCTGGCTCAGCCAGGATCCACGTGTTGGTCCCATCCAAGGTCATCGGACTCGCATTCGGAGCGAGCACGCATACTGCGCGTGGCGACACTCGACCACCCGACCACGGACGATCAGACACGGGGATAAGGCGCCCGCTCATTCGCCGGAAACCAAGCTCTTTTTGACGGCATCGACTTCACTCAAAATCAGTTCTCTTGCTTCGTAGTCGACTTCGAAACCTTCATAGGCGTGTCGCAGAGTCCATTGAGCGGTCACTGGATCGTGGAATGGGAGGAGTGGCTGCACCATTCGTCGTCTCGCCTCTGCCAAAACCTCTGCCACGGAGGAGAAGCCCGCGAGTTCACGCAACGTTGTCCCGGTGGGTGTCATCATCGGCATCTCGCCGGAATACCGCTGACGCAATCCATCTTCGGGTCGCACCCAGATCGCACCATCCGACTCTCCGCTGACGTCCTTCGGCTCTTGCCCCTCGGGAAGCCCTACAACATAGAAACGAGTGTCGAAGCGCCGTGATTGAAACTCCGGCGTCACCCAATGACTCCAGATAGGTATGTCATCCGCCGGGATGCTCAACTGATGATCGTTCAGCACTGCGGCAAGTGAGCCCCCCGCCTCAACGATCACACGATTGGCGTCGGTTGCAGCACGTAGAACTTCCACACCCGCTGCAAGAAGCACGCCAGACTCCTCAAAGGTTTCGCGCACGGCGCACACTAGAAGTTCGCGTGCGAGGACGACGTCGCCGTGTGAAGCCCGCGAATCTGGTGTGCCCGCGATCGGTACTGAAGCATCCGCATCTCGCCCGTCAAGTCTTCCACCGGGGAAGACGTGCATCCCAGCTCCGAATTTCATTTGAGTCACACGGCGCATAAGGAACGCTTCAACGCCACGCTGACCGTCACGCAACAACATGACAGTCGACGCATTACGCGGTGGAAAACTCAGTCGGATACCTCAACGGTCAGTTCGACCTCCACCGGCGCACCCAACGGAAGCACCGCTACACCAATAGACGTTCGTGCATGTCGTCCGCTCTCACCGAAGATCGAGATGATCAGATCACTTGCGCCATTCATCACGGCAGACTGCTGAGTGAAGTTTGGGGCACTGGCGACGAAGCCACAGACCTTCACGATGCGTACGACCCTGCTCAGGTCGCCGACCACCGACTTCACAGCCGCGATTGCATTGAGCGCACATACACGCGCACAGGCCGCGGCGGCCTCGATGTCGACGTCAACACCTAGGTGACCCGTCATGAGCAACTCGCCTTTGACCATGGGTAACTGGCCCGAGGTGTAGACCATGCGCCCCGACAACACGGCCGGCACGTATGCGGCTACGGGGGCAGGGACTTCAGGGAGAGTCAGGCCAAGTTCGGCAATGCGCTCTTCAGGGGTCATGTCAGTCCTTTGCTCGCTTCAGATAGGCCACGAGCGACTCGGGGTTAGGGCCTTGCACCACCTGCACAAGCTCCCAGCCATCAGAACCCCACGTATCGAGGATCTGCTTCGTGGCGTGAACGAGCAGCGGAACGGTTACGTACTCCCAGGTCGTCATGACACGACCTTAGCGGGCGACCACTAGGCTCGCATGGTGCCCGATACGGACTGGCCCGAGACGCTGCTGCATGTGGTGTCCGGCAAGGGCGGCACCGGAAAGTCCACAGTCGCCGCAGCGCTGGCGCTGTCGTTGGCCCAGTCAGGCCGCCGGGTGATGTTGATGGAGGTCGAGGGCCGCCAAGGCATTGCCCAAATGTTCGACACCCCACCACTTCCCCACGAGGAGCGGCGTATCGCGTCCGCTCCCAACGGCGGCGAAGTGTGGGCATTGGCCGTCGAACCCGAGGAGGCACTCCTCGAGTACCTCGAATTGTTCTATAACCTCCGCCGCGCTGGCTCCGTACTGCGCAAGATGGGCGCCATCGAGTTCGTGACCACCGTGGCGCCCGGGCTGCGCGATGTCCTACTGACCGGCAAGGCCATTGAGCTCACCCGGCGGAAAGACAAGGGCATCTCGCCTGCCTACGACGCGGTAGTGCTGGATGCTCCGCCAACCGGACGCATCACTAGATTCCTGAACATCAACACTGAGATAGCCGGATTAGCCAAGGTCGGCCCAATTCGGTCTCAAGCCGATTCAGTCATGTCCGTACTGCGGTCGAAGCGCACAGCTATTCACTTGGTGACTTTGCTTGAAGAGATGCCCGTGCAAGAGACGCTTGATGGTATCGCCGAGATTCGTGATGCTGCGCTGCCGATCGGTAGCGTCATCGTCAATATGCGTCGACCGCATGTGCCACACGAGCAGGAAATCGTCGAGCTCACAGACCGCAAACGAATTTCCGCAGGTCTCGCTCATGCCGGGCTTGACAAGCGCAAAACAATAATCGCCGAGGCACTCTTCATTGAAGCTCGCGAACATGCTGCTCGGCTCGACATGGAGTCTGTTGAACGTGCCCGCATCGCTGATACCGGACTCCCGGTGTACGACCTGCCGATCATCTCGGGCGGCATCGACACTGCGGCGTTGTACGAACTCGCGGTGCTGCTCAATGAACAGGGATTGGCATGAGCGGGCAGATGCGGCCCCTCGATGGGCCAGCTCTCGATATCGAACAACTGATTCAGGATCCACGTACCCGCATCATTGTGTGTTGTGGCTCCGGCGGCGTAGGTAAGACCACTACCGCCGCTGCACTAGGCCTGCGCGCCGCCGAGAATGGACGTTCGGTATGCGTACTGACGATTGATCCCGCACGACGTCTCGCGCAGGCAATGGGTCTCACCGTTCTTGACAACACTCCCCGACCAGTGACCGGCATCAATACGGCTAGGGGCGGGAGTCTCAGCGCAATGATGCTGGACATGAAGCGCACTTTCGACGAAGTTGTTGAGTCACATTCCGATCAGGCACGCGCTCAGCATATCCTTGCTAATCCCTTTTATCAGGCGCTTTCTTCGTCTTTTGCGGGAACGCAGGAATACATGGCCATGGAAAAGCTTTCACAACTGCGCGCGCAAGCCGATCGTGATGGCACGTGGGATCTCATCATTGTGGACACTCCGCCGTCTCGTTCTGCGCTTGACTTCCTTGATGCACCAGAACGGCTCAGTTCATTTCTTGATGGGAAATTTATTCGGATACTGAGCGCCCCTGCTCGCGGCGCTGGCAAAGGAATTGGCAGACTCGTCGGTGCAGGAGTAGGTCTCTTTGCGGGAGTGCTCAACAAAGTCCTTGGCGCGCAGTTGCTCTCCGACTTGGGTACATTTGTTGCTGCAATCGACACCATGTTCGGTGGCTTCCGGCAGCGAGCAGTTGAGACGTACGCGCTTCTCGCTGCAGAGGGCACCGCGTTTGTTGTGGTCGCTGCACCCGAACGCGATGCACTGCGTGAAGCTTCCTTTTTTGTCGATCGACTCAGTGCGGATCACATGCCGTTGGCTGGGCTCGTCGTCAACCGCATGCAGAACGCGAACGCCGATGATCTTTCCGCAGATCAGGCACGAGCGGCAGCGGAGCGAATCGAAGACGAGGACGCGATGGTTGCCAGCCTGCTCACCATGCATGCAATGCGATTGGATGAAGCAGCTAGGCAACGTCGGCTCGTAGCCCGCTTCAGCGGGGCACACCCGAGTGTCTCGCTTAGAGGAGTGCCCGCACTTGCTCAGGACGTACACGATCTCGAAGGTCTACGTGAGATCGGCGCTTTGCTCGGTCAGCCAACCTGACGAATGCTCACGATTGCTTGGTCATACTCGTCGCGAGCGGAATGAAGCAGCCGAGTCCATGACGTGACGTGCGGACGCTGGCGAAGAAGTGCGCGGCGCTCCCGCTCTGTCATGCCACCCCAGACGCCGAATTCGACCCTGTTGTCGAGAGCGTCGGCCAGGCACTCGGTCCGAACGCCGCAACCAGCGCAGATGACCTTGGCGCGGTTCTGAGCGGCACCCTGCACGAACAGGGCATCGGGATCGGAGGACCGACAAGCGGCCTCTCCAGTCCAATCCGAACTGATCATTTGCGTCCTCCCCAGCCAGCCACATGGCCGGCGCACTAGATCCACGCCGGTCGCTACGTCCTCATGTGACGCGAGTTACAGGCTATTTGCGCCAACCGTGGCTCGTCAATAAGTACGGAGAGCCAATTCTTGGGGGTTCGGGCCCGCCACGCGACTCTCGAACCGGCCTCAGTCCCCCCACAGGCTTACCCTGACGGTAATGAACAAGCGTCCCTCCCGTCTCGCGGCCCTCGTAGCCCTCCTCGGCGTCGCAATCCTCGCCGGGGCGGTTTTGGCCGGCATTGCCTTCCCGATCGTGGGTGGCCTGGGGGCCCTCGCACGCCAGGGAATCAACGCCTTCGAGAGTGTCCCCGACCAGCTCGACGAGCCGGAATTGCCACAGCGCTCCGTCGTCTTGGCGGCCGACGGGTCCATCATCGCCACGGTCTACTACCAAAACCGAGTTGAAGTTCCGCTGACGTCGGTTGCCCCGGTTATGCGCGAAGCGATCATCGCCATTGAGGACTCGCGCTTCTTGGAACACAACGGCATGGATCTACGTGGCACCTTGCGGGCGCTGGTGTCCAACTCCCAAACCGGCAGCATCCAACAGGGCGGTTCAACCCTGACACAGCAGTACGTCAAGAACGTGTTAATCGCCACGGCAACGAGTGCGAGCGAACTCGATGCTGCCAAAGGTCGTACGCCGTCACGCAAGCTTCGCGAGATTAGATTTGCACTCGCGTTGGAGCGCCGATACACAAAACCGGAGATTCTTGAGCGGTATCTCAACATCGTCTACTTCGGCGCAGGGGCTTATGGTGTCGAAGCAGCTTCGCGTCGCTACTTCAATAAGGCGGCTGCCGATCTCACGCTTCCCGAAGCGGCAACACTCGCTGGGATCGTGCAAGCACCTACAGCATTCGATCCGACGCGCAATCCGAAACTCTCAGAGGACCGTCGCGATCTAGTGCTGCGACGAATGGCTGAGCTCGGCTACATCACCAGCGTCGCCGCCGAAGCTGCCGTAGCGATTCCCATGAAAGAGATCCTCAATTCCTCTGTTGTCGACAATGGCTGCACGTCCTCCTATGCGCCGTTCTTCTGCGACTACGTGTTGCAGGTCATGCGAACAGACCCAGCATTCGGTGAAGACGCAGCGAGTCGTGAGGCCTTGCTTCGCCGTGGTGGTTTGACGATTCGTACAACTCTCCAACCGCAGGCTCAGAAGTCGGCGAGCGCAGCAGTTTCGACCTACATCCCCAACAAGGACGCGAGTGGGCGTGCCGCTGCAATAACAATGATCACTCCTCAAACAGGCGCCATTGTTGCGATGACGCAGAATCGTGATTGGGGCACCTCAGGTCGTGGCAATACGACGTACAACTACAACGTCGATACCGCTTACGGTGGGAGCCTCGGAATGCAGGCCGGATCTACCTTCAAGGTGTTTACGGCAGCGGCCGCACTTGAGGCGGGCATCTCACCCGCTGAACGAATTAATGCTCCAACACCAAAAACGTTTGAAGACTTCACCAACTGCACAACAGGTGAGAAATTTGGCCCGCTTACCTTTAATAACTCAACCGGGTCAGGCACTTACGACATGCCGACTGCTATGGCTGTCTCGGCCAACACCTACTTCATCACACTCGCCGAACGTATCGGTCTATGCGAACAGGCACGGATCGCGGAAAGTATGGGCGTACGGCTAGGCAATGGAGATTCGCTGCTTCGTGTGCCGTCATTCTCACTTGGCACGATGGAAGTCTCACCACTTTCGATGGCTGGTGCCTACGCGACATTCGCCAACCACGGGGTCTTTTGCACACCTGTCGCAATCCTTGACATCACGGATCGCAATGGCGATCAAGTCCCAGTCCCGCGCGCTAATTGCAGACAGGTTCTCGATCGCAACATCGCCGACTCGGTTGCCGCAATGCTCACTGGTGTGATCGACGGTCCAGTAGGCAACCGCACTGCCGCATCCATGAGCCTCGACCGTCCAGCGGGTGGAAAGACCGGATCGACTAACGACAACGCTGCACTGTGGTTCTGCGGTTTCACCCCGGACCTTGCTGCTGCTGTGTGGACGGGTGATCCACGCGGTGGATTCCAGTACCCGATGGCAGACGTCACTATCAAGGGCGTCTACTACGCGACTGTCTACGGCTCGACTATTCCCGGCCCCATCTGGCGCGAGTCGATGGAGGGTGCGCTTGCCGGATCTGAACCGCAAGCTTTCGAGTTGCAGACGACTGGTGGATTGTTGCCCGCTCGCACTTTGACCGGAAATACTGTCGTGCTGCCGAGTCCATCGCCGTCCCCCTCGCCGAGTCCCACGGAGAGTGGTACGCCGAGCCCATCACCTTCTCCAAGCGATAGCGCTTCACCCAGCCCCTCGCCATTGCCGAGCCCAGCACCATCGCCATCGCCATCGCCATCGCTGAGCCCCTCGCCGACAGACAGCGGGTCGGCGAGTCCGAGCGCAACGGATTCGTCTTCTGCGAGCGCAACCGAGACGTCAGCGGAAGCTACTCCTTAACTCAAGCGCCGAGCGCGTCCTTGACTAACTGCGCGACGACTCCGCCATCTGCCTTGCCACGTGTTGCGGGAGTGAGCACCTTCATGACTGCGCCCATCGCCTTCATACCCGTGAGACCTTGCTCGCCTGCCTGCGCGACTGCGTCGCGTACGAGTGCGGCAACTTCCTCGTGGGTAAGTGGCGCGGGGAGATAACGCTCAAGCACTTCGAGTTCGGCACGCTCTAGGTTGGCTCGGTCAACGGCACCTGCGGAGTCATACGACTCGGCAGCCTCGCGACGGCGCTTAGCTTCGCCAATGAGAACTGTCACTACGCCGTCGTCGGTAAGCTCAATCTTCTCCTTGCCGGCGACTTCGGCATTGGTTACGGCGGTGAGGGCCATACGGAGAGTTCCCGCGGTCACTTTGTCGTGTGCGCGGATGGCTACGGTGAGATCTGACTGCAACTGGTCCTTCAACATGTGGCCATCCTCTCGCACGTGGGACACTGGCGAGGTGCTGGGGAAGATCGCGTCGGTTGCCGCAATAGGAGCGGCCGGGCTCGGCTATGCCCTATGGGAGGCAAAACAACACACTCTGCGCCGCGTGACGGTTCCCGTACTGCCCGCTGGTGAGCCTCCGTTGCGCCTGCTGCATATCTCTGACCTGCACCTGACTCCTGGTCGCCGCTCAACTGTGGAGTGGGTGCGGGGGCTGGCTGAACTGCGTCCAGACCTCGTGATTGCGACTGGCGACTTTCTTGCGCACCCTGAGGCGGTACCGACTGTTGCAGAGGCGCTTGATCCGCTGCTCGGTGTACCGGGCGCGTTTGTGTTGGGTAGCAATGACTATTACGCACCTCGACTGTCGAACCCACTTTTGTATTTCGCTGGCCCATCCACCATGCATCCGGATCGACCTGAACTGCCGTGGGGTGATCTCGTCGCTGAGTTGAGCGGTTCGTGGGCGGACCTTTCGAATGCGGCTGCCTCGGTTGCGGTGGGCTCTCGAGTTATCTCGTTGCGCGGAGTGGATGATCCGCACATTGAGCGCGATGACTACTCGGCCGTGGCCGGGCCGTGGGCCGCTGATCTGCGTCTAGGTGTGCTGCACGCGCCCTATCGTCGGGTCCTGGATGCCATGACTGCAGACGGTGCGGATCTGGTGTTGGCTGGGCACACTCATGGTGGCCAGTTGCGGGTGCCGGGTTTTGGGGCTCTTGTCACTAACTGTGATCTTGATCGGCGCCGGGCACGGGGGCTGTCGACGTACGAGGGATCTGCCCTTCATGTGTCCGCCGGGCTGGGGACCTCGCCGTACGCTCCCATCCGCTTTGCCTGCCCACCTGAGGCAACCCTGCTGACGCTCGTACCGGGCGAGGCGGGCTAGACTCGCGTCTGCTTTGCGGGGTGTAGCGCAGCTTGGTAGCGCGCTTCGTTCGGGACGAAGAGGTCGTGGGTTCGAATCCCGCCACCCCGACATATGACAAGGGCTAGGGCTGATCCCCTGGCCCTTGTCATATGTCAGAGGTTGCACGTGGGATTCGGGAGGAGCAGCCCGTAGGGCCCGCGACGGCTCCCACCCATCCCCTCGACGTCACCTTGCGTAGCGCGAACTGCGCGAGTTAGCGCTACGCAAGGTGACGTCGGTGAGGGGATGCGGGGAAATTCGGCGGACTGGTCCGGATTCCACATAAACAATCAGCCGGTGCAGTGCGTTTATAGAGTGTGAGCATTGCGGGGGACAACCAGCAGGTGTCGGGGGGTGCAATGGACTTCACCGTTTGGTACGCCGCCGAGATGCCGCGCATGACCGTCGCCATTCGCGCCGCTGTCCTTGATCACGAGCTCGCCGACGAGGCGGTCTCTGAGGCATTCGCGCGGGCGTGGCTGCACTGGCGCAAGGTGGAGCGCATGGACTCCCCGCGCGGCTGGGTCTACACGGTCGCTCTCAATCAAGCACGCACAATTGCCCGGCGTACCAAACGTAATCTCGATGCGATTGTTGACCTGCCCACGGCGATGACCTACGACGAGCACCCGAGTGACACTGATGAGCTGTGGCGAGCCGTGCGCCGCTTGGCACCGCAAGCCCGCCGTGCGATCGCTTTGCGCTACATCGCTGATCTCCCGGAAGCCGAAGTCGCCGACATCATGGGCATCGCTCGCGGCACTGTCGCTGCGACCTTGCATCGAGCGCGGAAAGCGCTCGCCGATTCCCTTACTGAATTGCAACGAACGGAGCCATCATGAAAAGTCTTGAAGATCGCCTTCGCGAACTTGGTCGCGACGCGACATCCGAAGACTCACAGTCTGTTGGCGCAGTTATCGTGCGCGGACGCAGTCTTCGTCGCAGACGCTTGGTGACACGGTTCTTTATCCCGAGCGTTGCAGCCGCGATGGTCGCGCTCGTCGGCATCTTCGTGCCAGTTCTCGGCTTCCAACCAATCTCCACTACTGAGGCTTCACAGTTCCTCATCAAGGTCGGTGATCTCGCAGGAGCGCAGGGCGACTTGGGTGCTAGAAATGCGAAATACTGGTACGTAAAGACTCAGACCACGACAGGCAACTGCCCCTCCGAAATTCGCGAGATGTGGCAGGGCCATTACCGCAATGGAGTAGTGCGCCAGAATTTCCCTGACGGCTTACACAGTGAGCCGATTCCTCCGGACCATGCAGGCACGTGGGTGACCTGGGACGAATTGTGGCAGCTGCCGACTGAGCCGAATGAGCTCTACAGCTGGGTCTTCGACACAGCAGGGACTGCTGGCCCTGACAAGGACACTGAGATGTGGACCGTCGTGTGGGACCTTCTGCGCGAGTCACCGGCTCCGCCAGCCTTACGGCAAGCGCTGTATGACGTCGCCGCGCGCATCCCTGGTGCATCAATCACCGGTGAAGTCACCGACGCGCTCGGTCGCGCCGGGACTCGCATTGAGCGCGCAAACCTCTGGGGAACAGATGCGTACGTCATCGACCCAGTGAATGGTGTGATCCTCGAGAGTCAGAGGCAACACAATGATTCGACAGGGCTGAATCTAGCCACCTACATCGTGCGACAAACAGTCGACGCAATTCCGGCGTACGCATTGCCGTCCAACAACCCACCACGCGATAACCAAGTCACGGTGACCAAAGAAGAACTCCAGTGCATCGCCGACCAGTCCACCACCGCTGACCCAGCGCCAAGCGCAATCCCATCACCGAGCTAAAAATCACCCCAGACAATCCCCCACTCCTCGACGTCACCTTGCGTAGCGCTAACTGCGCGAGTTAGCG
>CAINMH010000132.1 GCA_903850745.1 uncultured bacterium | reverse complement strand
GGAGGACCAACTGCGCAGGGTCGATGCGGGTCTCTCGGACCATGCGCCGAATAGCAGCAGTTGATCGCAGACGTCGAGGACGATGGGGCCAACTCATGACGTAAGTGTCCCATCCCGGAAGGCAGCTATTGCACCGGCGAGTGCAGCGGATGTCGAGTCATCTGCCTCGGCAGCGACGGTGAAGCCCAGCGCCTCTGCCTCGGCTGTGGTCGTCGGACCGGTGGTGAGGACGGGAGTGTTGAGTCCGGGCGCAAATTCTGCGACGGCTCGTGCTGCGCTGGGCGAGCGCAGCACGACGACGGCAAACCCGCCGGCTCGAAGTTCGGCAGCGGTCGCAGGTTCGCGGGAGAGCGTACGAGTTGTATAGATCACTACCGGCTCCACCTCCCAACCCGCAGCACGTAGACGTTCGGCGACGACAGGCAGGGCCTGGCTGCCCTGGGGAATAACTGCCCGGCCAGGAGGAAACGTGAGCAACTCCTCGGCCAAAGCGGAACCGGTTGCGCGACGGGGAGTGAGCACATCCACAAAGCCGAGGTCACGAAGCGCCGATGCAGTCGCGGGACCGACCCCAGCTGCTCGGATGCCCGATGTGGGAATGACACCAGATGTGAGTGCGCGTAGTGAACGTGGCCCCATCGCCGAAGTAGCAACCAGCCACGTGCCGGGGGTCAGCGCAGCCAGCAGGTTGTTGACGCGCTGCTCGATGCCTGGATCAATACACGGGACAACTTCTACGTACGGATCGCTGACGGGTTCAACGCCAATTGAACGGAGGGCATCTGCATCCCGGTCGATCTCCTCCGAGAGAGGTGAAGTTGCAGGTCGCACGAGAAGGACCTTCATGATTCGCTCCTGAGCACACTGGCGGCTGCAAGTCCGGCATCGTGTGCCCACTCAAACTGATCACAGGGCACAGTCGTGCGTAGGTAACCCTCATCAGTCGAGAGATCAGCATGCAAAACGCCATCAATCACATGCGCCCCGACCGCTGTGGCGCACGTGGCACTGACACCGGAGAGAACAGCCCGCTCCGCGTGCACATCCCACCACGTCCGAGCGTCCGTCAGGCCAAAGAGCACTTCTACTAATTCAGCATCGTCAGCTCGGCATTCGACTCCAAGCGCGCCTTGAGCTGGTGCTGGAATACAACGATCCGCAGTAAAAAACTCGGTGATGTCCTCGGTTCGCCCAATGCGGGCAAGTCCTGCGGCCGCGGGGATGACTGCGTCGAATTCACCGGAGCGCACCTTTGTGATCCGGGTGTCGATGTTGCCACGAATTGGTCGGACCACGAGATCTGGGCGTTCGCGACCGATGAACGCTGCTCGGCGCGGGGAACTCGTGCCGATGCTCGCGCCCGCCTTGAGTTCGAGTAGTGATGTGGACGCGATAAGTACGTCTCGGGGATCCTCGCGAGATGGAACGGCACCAAGCACGATGCCCTCAGCCGCTGCTGACGGGAGGTCTTTGAGTGAATGCACGATCACGTCAACTTGTGACGCAAGAAGAGCTTCGCGTAGGGCGGAAACAAAAACACCTGGTTGTGGGGCGCGATGTAGCTCTAGCGTCTGGTCATCCCCGGCAGTGCGGATGATCTCGGTGGTGATGGAAAACCCGGATTCGGCGAGCTGATCTGCGATGAGTGCCGTTTGGGTGCGAGCGAGCAGGCTTCCGCGGGTGCCTACGCGGACAGTTCTCACGACTGAGTCTCGTCCAAGGGGACATCGACACCGAAGACCAGATGAATCGCTCGTGCGTAGTCGAGTCCGTCACCGATCTTGGCCATTTGCCGCGCCCGCATGGTTGGCGTGTGCAGAAGTGACGAGGTGACGCGGTGTAGAGACAGCGCCACTGCATCAGCCGCAATGTCTCCAGACTGACGACGTACGCGGTTAACTTCCTCTGCAACGACCTCGTCAAACCGAGTACGCAATGCGACGACCATAGGATCTGCGCTGCGGCCGAGTTCAGAATCTCCGTAGGCTTCGACAGAATCGCGTACGACCTGACGAGCTGAGTCGATAACACCAGCATGCTCGGTCGGCGCATGCTCACCGATGAGCACCAGATTGATGTAATCGATGGCCTCAAGTGCACGGATGTCGGGATGAATATCGCTATGTAGTGCAAGGTCAATGATGGGAAGAACTCTCGTGCGTGTGCTGATGATGGCCGCGTAAGAATCGTCTACGACAAAATCATGCACACCACTGCAGGCGACGATGAGATCGATATGCGGCATAAGTTCGGGTAGGTGATCTGCGTCGACAGCTTGCAAATCATGCGAATCTGCGAAGTGTTGTGCGCGGCCAGTAGCCGAGAAATTAGAAATTGATTGGCATCCACGGGAGCGAAGCGACTGGGTGCTGATACGGGCGTATGCCCCCGTCCCAATCACGAGTGCGGACTTGTCGGCCAGCGGTCCGTGTCGATTAATGACGAGATCAAGGCCGACCCCGACCAATGATCGACCAGCTGCCCCGAGCCCGGTGCTCGAACTCACCTGCTTCGCAGTGCGCGATGCCTGCTGGAAAAGTCTTTCGAGCGAGGGCGTTGTATCTCCGTTGTTGCGTGAATCTTCTAAGGCGTCGCCCACTTGTCCGGAAACTTCGTTCTCGCCGACGACCATGGACTCAAGGCCCGCGGCGACAGAGAAGAGATGCTCGGCTATCGGCGGTCCGACAGTCACGCGCATTACATCGCGTACGTATTCATGGGGTAGGCCCGCTGCACCGCTGATGAGTTGGGTGACATGGTCTACGCCGTCATGAAAGAGGTCAGTCTCAATGTAGAACTCGACCCGATTGCAGGTTGTAAGCCGGATGGATCCACGGATGCAGTCCAGCGTGGTGATTTCACCAGCAATCTGATCGGCCGCTTTGGCGATGGGATCAAGCGCCTCTAGAGGGAGGTCATGATGGCTCGCACCGATGAGGACCATGACCATGCCAAGCAGGATACCTGCCTTCTTGATAACGTTCCAATGTGAATCCAGGTGTAGGCATCGGGGTGCGGAATCTCACTGCCAACTCGGATCTTGTCCGTTCTGCACGTGGATTGAGGACTGAGCGTCCGCCGGTGTGGTTCATGAGGCAAGCCGGCCGTAGCCTCCCGGAATATCGAAAAATCCGTGAAGGCGTATCCATGTTGGACTCGTGCCTGCGGCCCCAACTCGCAGCCGAGATCACGCTGCAGCCAGTCCGTCGGCACGGAGTAGACGCTGCAGTGTTCTTCTCTGACATTGTGGTGCCGTTCAAGGCCGCTGGTGTCGAGGTTGAGATCGTTCCTGACGTAGGTCCCGTCATGGGGACGCCGGTGCGTACGGCAGCCCAAGCCCGAGCTTTGCCGAGACTTGAGCCTGATCAACTGGCGTCGATTGTGGAAGCTATCGGGATGGTCACTGACGAGCTTGGCTCAACACCACTAATCGGATTTGCAGGTGCTCCCTTTACGTTAGCCGCTTACCTGATTGAAGGTCGGCCGAGCCGCGACTACTTCAACACCAAGGCACTGATGTATTCCGATCCGGATACCTGGGATGCAATTTTGTCATGGGCGGCTGATGTGAGCGCGACCTTCTTGCGCACGCAGATACTCAGTGGTGCGAGTGTTGTGCAGTTATTCGATTCGTGGGCCGGTGCCCTCTCTCTTGCCGACTACATTGCGTATGTCCAGCCGTATTCCGCGCGAGTGCTCGATGCTGTGGCAGATCTCGACGTACCCCGCATTCACTTTGGAGTGGCCACGGGAGAACTTCTCGTTGCAATGCGTGAAGCCGGTGCAGACGTGATGGGTGTTGACCACCGTGTCCCGCTTGACGTTGCTAATGCGCGACTTGGTGGCACGACGCCACTGCAGGGCAACATTGATCCGGCAATGCTGTTTACGCCTTGGCCCGTTTTGCGTGCGCATATAGATGACTGCATCGATCGTGGAAAGAGCGCACCTGCTCATATCCTTAACCTCGGTCATGGTGTCCCGCCGTCGGCTGACCCCGAGGTGCTCACTCGACTTGTTGCCTACGTACACGGTGATAAGTGACCGTTGTCGTCGTAGGTGGCGGCATCAGTGGCCTCCTGTGCGCATGGGAACTCTCCGCGCGGGGGCAAGACGTTCGAGTCATTGAAGCTGATCGAGTTGGTGGCAGCGTTCGCAGTGCAGACCTGGGCAACTTTGTGGCGGATGTCGGTGCGGAGGCGTATTCCATAGTTCGCCCCGAAGCGGCGATGCTGATTGCTCGACTCGGATTGGAGTCTGTATCTCCACGACGTTCTGATGCGCGGTTGGTACTGACTGACGTCACTGCTCCTATCCCGGCAGCGTCCGTACTCGGCATCCCATCCGATCCTGCCGCTGCAGATGTCCAGGTCTTTCTCAACGCTGCCGAAGTGGCCCGGGCCTTGGCAGATGCTCATATCCCGCTCCCGCAGTCTCTTCCCGCCTCACTTGGTGAACTCGTACGCATACGTATGGGTTCGGCAGTTGTGGAGAGACTTGTCGATCCCGTTGTCCGTGGTGTGCATGCAGTTCGTGCTGACGACATCGATGTCGACATGGTCGTGCCTGGACTTCGCGCGGCTATGCATCGCACGGGTTCGCTGGCCTCCGGTGTACAAACGCTTCTCGAACAAAGATCAGGCTCTTCTGGAGTCGCGGGATCTGCGGTTCGCAGTGTGCCTGGTGGAATGACTGGTGTTGTGGATGCGCTCTCCGAAAAGTGTGGAGCTGAGATCTTGACCGGAACAGTGGCGCTCTCAGTTGCACGAGCGTCCGATGGATGGGCTGTCACTACTGACCACGGCACTTTTGCTGCCGAACAAGTCATTTTGGCTCTGCCCTGCACCACAGCAGGAACTCTGCTTGAGGATGCCGCACTTGCAGACCATCTGAGTCAGGTTCGCCTAGGCGATGTTGTGGTTGTTGCCTTGAGAGTCCGATCACGTGCACTCAGCCATGAACCGGTGGGCTCGGGAGCGTTGGTGGATCGTCCAGACGTCAAGGCCAAGGGGCTCACCCAGTCGAGTGCAAAGTGGGACTGGATTCGTGCGGCACTACCTGAAGACGAGCATGTCGTTCGACTTTCCTATGGGCGTGATGGGGAGGATCCCTGGCAACTTCTTGGGTCTGACCCGGTCGCCACTGCAATAGCTGACCTGGTTGCCGTCACCGGAGCCAGCGACGTCGAACTTCTTGCGAGTGAGGTTCAACCGTGGCCTCAATCCTTGAGCCACCCTTCTCCGGAGCATGCTCAGTGGCGCGAACGGTTGGCTCAACTTCTTGAGCGTGCTCCGGGCCTCCAGGTGGTGGGGCCAGGAATCAGTGGGAATGGCATTGCTGGGGCGGTGGCCTCGGTTGCCGACATGATCGCCAGATGGGAGACACTGTGACCATGTCTGAGACCCCGAAAATCCGCGCAGTTGAGATCAACGACACCATTCGCTACACCCTCTGGTCGGTATTCAGCCAAGGAGATGCACTATCGGTGCCTTCGGAGGCGGCTGAACGCGAATTAGCAGCTCTTGTCGCGAAGTGGGCGAGTCGTGACATCACGCTCCGTGGGTTCTATGACGTTTCTGGATTGCGTGCCGATGCAGACATCATGTTGTGGATTCATGCTGTTGATGCGGCAGTGTTGCAGGAGGCAATCCGTGAGTTCCGTGCCACAGCGGTGGGTTCGGCGCTCGTACCGGTGTGGTCTGGCATGGGACTTCATCGCCCTGCAGAGTTCAACAAGGGGCATGTGCCTGAGTTCATGACGGGTGCAGCTGCGCAGGATTGGATTTGTGTGTATCCGTTCGTACGCTCCTATGAGTGGTACCTCCTGCCCGAAGAGGAGCGTCGCGCGATGCTCGTCGAGCACGGGACGATGGGGCGTGAATGGGACATGGTGCGATCCAACACCGTGGCCGCATTTGCACTCGGTGACTACGAATGGATCCTGGCTCTCGAATCACCGACATTGCATGACATCGTCGATCTGATGCGCCATCTGCGTTATTCGAGCGCACGCCGTCATGTCCGCGAGGAAGTTCCCTTCTTCACAGGTCGACTTGTCGACGTCGCGGGAGCAGTGAACATTCTCGTATGACGCACGAAGCGATCCTTCTCATTTCTTTCGGTGGTCCGGAAGGACCAGATGATGTGATGCCCTTCCTCGAGAATGTCACTCGTGGCAGAGGCATCCCACGTGAACGTCTCGAAGCGGTGGCTCATCATTACTACGCCTTAGGTGGAGTCAGCCCGATCAACGCGCAGAATCGAGAATTGATATCTGCACTCCGCGCAGAGCTCGCCAGTCTTGATGTAAATCTGCCTATCTATTGGGGCAACCGGAACTGGCAACCGATGTTGGCCGACGCATTGCAGGAGATCGCAGCAGCGGGTCATCGTCGAGTGCTCGGTCTGACGACGAGTGCGTACTCGTCATACAGCGGCTGTCGGCAGTATCAGGAGAATTTGAAGAGTGCGCTAGCCGAGACTGGTTTGACCGACACGTTGAGCATTGACCTGATCGGCCAGTACTTCGAACTCCCCGGATTTGTGTCGCCGATAGCCGAAGCAGTGGAGTCTGCGACGCGTGAGTTAACGGGTCCCGTACGCATTTTGTTCACTACGCACTCGATCCCGACGGCAATGGGCGAGACTTCGGGTCCACCCGATGCGAGAGGCGCATACGTACGCCAACACGAGACAGTTGCTGCGGCAGTGATGGAACAGGTGCGCAACGCTCTGGGTCACGAGCTCACATCTGCTCTCGTCTTCCAGTCCCGAAGCGGCCCCCCACAGGTCCCTTGGCTTGAGCCGGACATCAATGACGCAATCACATCGGCAGCGGCTGAAGGGGTGGCCGGAGTTGTCGTCGTCCCGATCGGATTCATTAGTGATCATGTAGAAGTCATCTGGGACCTTGATCACGAGGCTGCCGACACCGCAGCAGCCTTGGGTCTTGGCTTCAGGCGTGTGCCGACCGTTGGTATTGACCCAAGATTCGTCGGAGATCTCGC
>CAINMH010000131.1 GCA_903850745.1 uncultured bacterium | reverse complement strand
TACGCTCTCACCATAATTCCACGATTGGGAGTTCATGGACAGCTTCGTTCACATTGACCCAGAGACACAAGACCTCCTGTTTCGAACCGCCCGCACCGCCAACACCTTTTCCACCGAACCAGTGACAGAGGAGCAGGTACGCGCGCTCTACGACCTGATCCGATGGGCGCCCACGTCGATGAACACTCAGCCGCTTCGGATGGTGCTGGCCCTATCTCCCCAGTCACGCAAGCGACTGCTCTCCCACATGAGCGAGGGCAACCGGGCAAAGACGGCTTCTGCGCCCCTCGTCGCGATTCTCGCCGCGGACATCAACTTCCATGAGCACCTGCCGCGGCTTGTGCCCTACAACCCGAATGCCAAGGACAACTTCATCGACGAAGAAAAGCGAGAAAAGTTTGCGCGCAATCAGGCCTGGCTTCAGGCCGGCTACTTCATCCTCGGCGTGCGATCCCTCGGCCTTGCCGCTGGACCGATGAGCGGGTTCAACGCGGGCGGAGTCGATGCCGATCTACTCGCGGGCACGACATTGCGTTCGTTCGTGGTTGTCAACATCGGCAAGCCAGGCGAGAACGCATGGATGGATCGACTGCCGAGACTTGATTACGAAGAAGTCGTGACCACGCTTTAGAGGTACTTCACGATGATCATCACGACAATCGCAGTTAAGAAGAGCACTGCTATGTAGGTGTCGAACCACATGTTGAGCCAGCGCGATACCCGGGCATGCGCCGCGGACTTGAGCCCAAAATTGTTGTCTAGGAGATTGACACGGGTCATAGACACGAACACAAGCGTGGTAGTCGCCGTGACGAGCAGACACCAGGGACATAGAGCACCGATCACGAAGTAGGCCTCAAAGAACAGCCACAGCGCGAAGATGAAGCCCAGCGTGTAGAACGCCTGCGCGACCAACATGAACCATCGCGGGAACCTCACACCACCGAGTGCTGCGATCGCGAGCGTTATGACAATCGGCTCAGTCATGAGCCCCAGGAATGAGTTGGGCCACCCAAATAGATTGGCCTGCCACGTGATCCCAACCTTGCCACACGAAATCAGCGGATTGATGTCACAGGCAAGGACAGCGTTGGGATCCTTGGCAAGCGCGATCGCGTCGACCGACAACACGAAGGATGCATACAGTCCCAGAATGCTCGAGACGAGCATCTCGATGTAGGCACCGACATGGCGCGACTGTCTCGGTACGGAGACGTCTACGACCTCGCTCATGGGGCTCCTTCTTGATGTGATGTGTTCATCGTACGGACCTAGGTCTGCTCACAACGCGGCCCCTTAGAGGGATCCGACGAACAGGGTCCCAGCGAACCCTAAGACGACGAGAAGGCCCGTCCAGTTCCGTTCGACCTCATAGGACTCCGGAATCATGGTGTCGACGATCATGGCGAGCAGGGCACCCGCAGCAAATGACTGGACGAGACCCGCAGCCATCGGCGGAGCTGAGGCGAGGACCAGCGGGCCCAGCGCTCCAGCGATGGCCGAGGCGATGACAACCGAGCCCCACATCCTCATCACCGAGCCAAACCGCCAGCCCGATTTCATCAGACCGCTCGAGGAGGCCATTCCCTCCGGGAAATTCGAGAGAACAATGCCCGCGAAGAGTTGCGGCGAGACTCCCCCGCTCAGGACAGTGAGGCCCAACACGAGTGACTCTGGCAGGCCATCGAGAATGCTTCCGAGGGCAATCGCCTTCCCCGAGGAGTCCTCGCTGCCCTGCGGCGCCTTTCGACGGCGGCCGCCCATTCGACCGATGGCCCTGGATCCGAGGACAAACACGAGCGCTCCGGCGATCAAAGCGACCAGCAGCCAATGGATGGGGGTCTCGGGACTGGCTTCCGCGACTAAGTCGTAGGCGACAGAGGCAATGAGGACCCCGCTACCGAGGGCCATCACGACGGCTACGAAGCGCACCGAAGGCTTAAAGAGTCGTACGGCGACACCGCCCAGCAGGAGCGACATTGCCGCCAGAGCCGCCCAGCCCCCAGCAATCAGCCACATGCCTCCAGAGTAGGAGGTTCCGGGTCGCCAATTCGCAGGTATCCTGAGGCCCAAGATTGCTATTGAGGGGACAGACGTGACGAAGCGCGAGCGAAACTACGGTGGCGGAGTCATCGGAGCCTTGAAAAAGTTCGAAGGCGGCATCGAGTCACTCCTCTTCAACGGCCGTTGGCTTCTGGTGCCCTTCTACCTAGGCCTGCTGCTTGGCTTGGTAGTGCTCGTCGTGAAGTTTGTCCAAGAGTTCATTCATCTAGCTTCCATCGCGCTGGAAGCGTCTCTCAAGGACACCACGATCAGCTTGCTCGAACTCCTCGACATCGTTCTGCTCGCTAATCTCATCCTCATTGTCATCTTCAGCGGTTACGAAAACTTCGTTTCAAAGATCGCTGTGGCACAAGATGCAGAAGACCGCCCATCATGGATGGGTAAGGTCGACTTCTCGGGGTTGAAGATCAAGCTCATTGGATCACTAGTCGCCATCTCGGTCATCCAACTATTGGCAGTCTTCCTCGAGCCTGACGAAATGAACACAGACCACGTGTTTTGGATGATCATTATCCATCTCACCTTTGTCGTCTCCGGCGTCCTCTTCGCGGTGATGGACTTCATTGCCGATAAGCGCGCCATGATCGACATCGCCGTAGAAAAGGCCGCGCTCGAACTTCAGATCATGGAAGAAGAAAACGGCTTCGAAAAGGGCTACGCCAAGAAACTTGACCCAACCGGTCAATAATTCACTTATCAGAAGACGTGTGGTGGCGAGCACCATCGACGCTGATAGGGATTGGTGAACGTCAATGTCTCCTCGGGGTTGCCGTCTATTACCCAATTACCTTCATGCACCAAATGGTGATGGTAATGACATAGGCCGGCCAGATTGTCGGTAGTAGTTGTGCCGCCGTGCGCCCAATGGATCACGTGATGAATTTCGTGGATGGGCGAATGACAGTTGGGGAATCTACACTGGCCGCCGTCTCTCGTGAGGACATAGCGACGAAGCGCCGTCGGAATCGTGCGCACTTTGGCTGAGATTGAGTCGATGCAGCCGCGCGGATCGAGAGTGAGTAGTCGTGTCGTCGCGTCACAGGAGATGCGGCGCGCTGCCTCTGCTGTGATCGGCGTGACTGGCTGGCCGGTGAAATTCTCGATCCATCCCGGCAGGGTGCTGTGGGCGCCTCGTTCGCACGTGAGTGACTCCGTTGGAATCGTGATGTGCACGACTGGTCGCTGACCCTGCACAGAAGGCAGCCCCTCGGGGCCGCTCACGGAAGCAGCTGCCGCCACGATGTGCGCGAGTGCGGCCATATTTCGCTGGGAAAAGGTAGGGGCCGAGCCGGAGATCTTCGGATCAGCCAAT
>CAINMH010000130.1 GCA_903850745.1 uncultured bacterium | reverse complement strand
GGCGATGCCGACGCCTTTGTTGCAATCTACGAACTGCACGCTGATCGCATTTTCTCCTTCCTGTTACGTAGGGGCGCAAGTCAGTCCGACGCTCAAGATGTGGTCGCTGAGACCTTCTTGCAGTTGTGGCGTCAACGGGAGCGAATTGAGTTTGACGAATCACGCGGCCTCTTGCCTTGGCTCTTCACCGTTTCTGGCCGCGTGCTTCGGCGCAACTCGATTCCGAGTCTCGTTCTCACAACGCCCGACGCGTATGAAGATGTCGCAGGCGAGGTGCTCGTGCGGGAAGGACAAAGACGCATCCACGTGCTGCTCGCGGACTTGGACCCCACGGACCGCGAATTAGCGACGGCATTGTGGGTGCATGGACGCACGTCATCGGATGTTGCCGAAGAGTTAGGGATCGCCGCTGGCACGGTGCGTTGGCGCGCAAGTCGTTTGCGTCGGCGGCTACAAGAGGCATGGATTCAGGCCGGTGGAGCGGCAGGTGAGTTCCCGTGACGCGAGACCCGTTTGCTCCTGATGACCTGGACTTCGACGGACCGGTCGAAGCGGTCCTGCCCAATGAGATTCGGGCTGAACATCACGCTCTGCTGAGATCAGAAGTACGCCGGAGGTCAAGAGCGCGACGATTCGTGATCGGCGTCTCGGTTGGGGTAGCAGCTGTTGCCGTGCTTGTGGCGACGCTGGTCGTCTTGGCCCCTTCCCCGCCCCAGAATCCAACTCCATCCGCAAGCCGGACCCTTCGTTGTGAGGGGGTTGATAAGACTTTGGAACTCCAAGTAGCGGTGTCTACAGATGACTTGTCTGTGAAGCGCCAGTGCTTGGCCCTACTCCGACCCCCCGGTGACTGGGCGAACTTCACCTCCCAGGTTCCGATGGTTTGTCCCCTTAGCGATGGTGTCCTACTTGTGACTTGGCTTCGCCCGGATTGCCTCAGCTAAATCGCCAACACTTTGACACAGCGGCGCATAGTCATAGTGGAGGTGCTCCTTATGCGCAAAGCGTATTTTTCGATTGTAGCCGTGATTTGTGCGGTGGGATTGTTCTCGGTTGCGGCCCCCGGGATCGCAGGAACCCGGTCTGCAGATTCGGCAGCGGATCGGGCGAGATCCCAGAAACTCGTACTTCCAGACTCCGCGGAGGAGAGTCTGGACCCAGTTACGGCGGACATGCTTGCGATCTCAGAATGGCGGGATCGCCATCCGGACTTGCTCACGAATTGGGCAGGAATGGAGAGAGAGGGTGACCACGTCACCATGTATTGGGGGCATGAAGTTCCAAAGGAATTTAGCGAGTTTATGGATTTGGCCAAGCTGGCCAGCGTTAATGTGCAATTGAGCCCATATAGCTATGACGAAATTGGCGCAGAGATTAGACGGCTCATGTCCGAGTATCCCGAAGTCACTTTGTGGAAAGGAGCCGACAAATTTGTCGGCATCGTCGCAGTCGTACCTATGAAGGCAAAAGACCCCGTCATCAAAGAGTCGCGAATGTCAGTTTTGATTGAGCATGCGGATCGCCAGTGGACCAACTTCTTAGGTCGGGGTGATGATGTCTCGGCTTTTTATGGAGGGAGCCAAGATTTTCGCCTCTCTGGTTCGGGTTCGCCGTTCCTATGTTCTACGGGATTCCCAGTTCAGTTTTCTGGTGGTGTGATTCGGATGGTCACGGCGCGCCATTGTGGAACCAATGCCACATATCGATCACCTGAATCTGTCTACACATCTTGGCCGTCGAGTCGGCGAGAAATCGGATCCTCCGGTGGAGGCTATGCAGAGACGGATTCGGTCCTCATGGCTGCCCCATCCGGAAGTTCCTTCGGAAGTCGCATCTACACGGGTGACTGGCAAGCGACGACCTCGCGGTCAATCGTTGGGACTTTCCCTGCATCGATCGGAGAAGGAATCTGTGCGGGTGGTGCGTACAGCGGCCAGCAGTGCAACAACGAAGTGGTCGAAGTCAATGTGCACTTCAACGACAATGGCGTAGATTTTGGGCCCGGATTTGTCGCGGCAAACGCGAACGGGGCTCAGGCTGGCGAGGGCGATTCAGGGTCACCCGCCGTGAAGTTGATAAGTGGGACCACCACTCTCAAAGTAGCGGGACTCTTGAAGGGTGGAGACGACATCAATTATCCGGCTCCCTGTACTGGCTGGACCGCGAATGGTTTGAGAAAATGTTCCACACTGATCCTGTATGTCGATGTGGCAGCCGTCCTCGCGCGTCACTCGGTGAGTCTCTATACGGGGTCGTGATTAGGAGAGCTCGTGGCGGATTGGCCATCGTTGGTATCGGTTACGGTCACGCCTAGGGCTGCGAGTTCATCGCGTAACGAGTCACTCAGTGTCCATTCTTTTGCGGCCCTTGCGGTGGCCCGGCGGTCAAGCAATTCTTGCGCGCCCACTGGGAGAGTCTGAGTTTTTCCCACGTCGCGCGCGAGGTCGAGTCCGAAGAGCCGATCGAGATGTGCGACTGTCTCAAACTTCACGCCGTCAGGAATGTCATCGCGCTCCAGTCGCCGCAGCGCCAGCACTGCTGCGGATGTGTCGAGATCGTCGCAGTATGCGCCGAGCACTTCGTCGAAATAGGCGCTCGCCATCGCACCTGATGGAGACTCGGCCCATGACGCAACGCGTTGACGCCACCGGCGCAGGGTGGCATCTGCTGCTTCGATCTCACTCCAAGTGAGATTCATTTGCTGGCGGTAGCGGTGCTCGAGGAAGACCAGTCGGAGTGCGAGTGGATCAAAGCCTCGCGCGATGACGTCGCTCACCAGTACGACGTTGCCCGAAGACTTGCTCATCTTGCGGCCCTCAAAGAGCAGGTGCTCGCCGTGCAACCAGTGGCCGACAACTTCGCGACCAGCGATCGCGTTGCTCTGCGCACGCTCGTCCTCGTGATGTGGGAAGCGTAGGTCGATGCCACCGATATGTACGTCGATCGCAGACCCCAAACGATCGAGACTCATCGCCGTGCATTCGATGTGCCAGCCCGGGAAGCCAACGCCCCATGGTGTGTCCCACACGAGTTGAGTGCGTGTCTCGGGTGCGCGCTTCCAGAGTGCCCAATCGGCATGGAAGCGCTTGACCGGATCCTCGGGACCCTCGAAACGAGTTCCGGACCGCAATTCTTCGAGTTTGTTACCGCTCAGGGCGCCGTAGGAGTCAAAACTCCGGGCATCGAAGTACACCGTGCCATCGGCGCCGATGTAGGCATGCTGCTTGTCGATCAACCGCGACACAGCAGCGACCATCAATTCAATCGACTCGCTCGCACGCGGCATCTCGTCGGCGGGAGTGATGTTGAGCAATGCAAGGTCGTCGCGGAAGCCTTGCTCGTAGTGACGGGCGATGTCGAGCGCCCCACGCCCTTCCGTGCGGGCTTCGGCGAGCACACGGTCTTCGGTGTCACCCTGACCCTCGTCGACTCCACCAAGCCCGTCACCGCCCAGCCCGGTGTCGTCGGCCATGTGTCCAACGTCAGTGATGTTCTGGACAGTCCGTACGCGCAGTCCCGACAGCGACGCAGCGCGACGCAGCAGGTCAAGGAGCAGGAAGGTACGCATATTGCCGACGTGAGCGTCTCGGTAGACAGTGGGGCCACACGCATAAACCGTGAGGGCCCCAGGTGTCGCTGAGATTACGGGGCAGATCTCGCGGCGCATCGTGTCGTACAGGCGCAGTTGTGGGGGGCGCTCGATTGACACCCTTGGACAGTACCGGCAGATCCGGTCAGCCGCCTACCCTGCGTGCGGCTATCAACCGGTCTCGGGGTACCGAGCGCTGGGCGCCATGTCGGTCCTCAACGAGGAGATCGCCCGTGGGGGAGTCGGGCCACGAGAGGAGCACCCCCACCACGTCGCTAGCAGACGCCGTCGTCGTGGGCTCGGCCAGGAAGTACCGCAGGGTGACACGGTGCCCGATATCGGCGGGCCCGACCCGAATCAACGGTTTCTGCGACATGTGGCCCACCCCCTCGCCATTTACCCCGGTGAACAGAGATACTAGAGGCGCTCGCGGGTGCGGGCTGACGACTTAACTTCGGAGGACCAGTGACTTACGTCATCGCCGAGCCGTGCGTAGACCTCAAGGACAAGGCATGCATCGAAGAATGCCCGGTCGATTGCATCTATGAAGGTGGCCGGATGCTCTACATCCAGCCCGATGAGTGTGTCGACTGCGGCGCCTGTGAGCCGGTATGTCCGGTCGAAGCGATCTATTACGAGGACGATGTCCCTGCTCAGTGGTCGGACTTCACCGGCGTCAACGCGCAGTTCTTCGCCGAACTCGGTTCGCCGGGTGGCGCAGCAAAGCTTGGTGCTCAGACTGCTGACGTGCCGCTGGTCGCTGCGCTTCCGCCGCAGGAGCACGATCACTGAGCGTGGCTGGTCGCTCGCTTCCTGACTTCCCTTGGGATCGGCTCACGCGGTACGCCGAGATTGCCCGTAGTCACTCGGGCGGCATTGTGGATCTCTCGGTGGGAACTCCCGTCGACCCGACTCCCGCTGTTGTGCGCGATGCGCTGATCGCTGCTGCTGATTCACCCGGCTATCCACTCACTGCTGGCACTCCGGGCCTGCGCGAGGCCGCGACTGGCTGGTTTGCCCGAATGGGCATCCCCATCGATCCCTCCGCGATCCTGCCGACGATCGGCTCCAAGGAGCTCGTCGCGTGGCTGCCCACCTTGCTCGATCTTGGGCCAGAGAGCACCGTCGTCATTCCAACCTTGGCCTATCCGACCTATGACGTAGGCGCACGTATCGCTGGAGCGAAGGTTGTCGCGGCGGATGATCTGACCTCGGTGAAGCGTGCCGACCTGATCTGGATTAATACCCCGGCCAACCCGCACGGACGGGTGATGCCGGTGGCCGAGATGCGCGAGGCCGTGCGTGTCTCGCGCGATTTGGGTGCGGTGCTCGCCTCTGATGAGTGCTACCTCGAGCTCGGCTGGGATGCCAAGCCGGTGTCGGTCCTCCACCCAGATGTCACAGATGGCGACCACACCAATGTGCTCTCCGTGCACTCGCTGTCCAAGCGGTCAAATCTCGCCGGATACCGCAGCGGATTGATCGCGGGCGACCGATCACGGATTGCGTCATTGCTCGAGATTCGCAAGCACGCGGGGATGATGCTTCCCGGGCCCGTGCAGGCCGCGTCGGTGGCGGCATTCGACGATGACGTACATGTGACCGAGCAGCGGGCCCGCTACGCGCGCCGGCGCGAGGTGCTACTGCAAGCGGTAACAGCCGCTGGGCTTCGGGTCGAGCACAGCGAGGCGGGCCTGTACATCTGGGCCACTCGAGACGAGTCCTGCTGGGACACGGTTGCCGCCTTCGCGGCCGTTGGAGTCCTCGTGACTCCAGGTGAGTTCTATGGCGAGGCAGGCGCCCGACACGTGCGCATTGCACTCACGGCGACCGACGAGAGAATTGATGCCGCTGTGTCGCGGCTCACACTGCTCGCAATTGGGTGATACCCGTTTCGCATCACTCTGAGCGCCGCAGTAGCGTGACCCCCACAAAAGAGTAAACAGGAGGCACTGTGTCTGAGGCCGTATTGAACTACGCCGACAAGCAGCTGTCGTTCTCGGAAGTTCCTGCAACCCAGGGCGAGTCCGGATTCGACATCTCGTCGTTGCTGAGCCAGACGGGTCACGTCACGCTCGACCATGGATTTGTGAATACCGCAGCGTGTTCTTCCGCCATCACTTTCATCGATGGCGACAAAGGAATCCTGCGTTATCGCGGTTATCCGATTGAGCAGCTCGCCGAGAAGTCGACTTTCTTGGAGACCTCCTATCTGCTGATCTACGGCTCGCTTCCCAATGCAACCCAGCTCGCAGACTTCTCCAATAACGTCAACCGTCACACGATGTTGCACGAGGATCTGCGTCGCTTCTTCGATGGCTTCCCGCGTGATGCGCACCCGATGCCGGTGTTGTCCTCTGCCGTGTCCGCGCTGTCGACCTTCTATCAAGACTCGCTCGATCCCTTTGACGCCCAGCAGGTCGAGATCTCCACGATCCGTCTCCTTGCGAAGGTGCCAACAATCGCGGCGTACGCCTATAAGAAGTCGGTCGGTCAGCCCTATCTGTACCCAGATAACAACCTCAGTCTTGTCGAGAACTTCATGCGTATGACGTTCGGTGTGCCGGCTGAAGACTACGAAGTTGATCCGGTCATTGTGCGTGCCCTTGACCTACTTCTCATCCTGCATGCCGATCACGAGCAGAACTGTTCAACGTCGACCGTCCGTCTCGTCGGCTCCTCACACGCAAACCTGTTTGCGTCGGTGTCTGCGGGCATCAACGCACTCTTCGGTCCGCTCCACGGTGGCGCCAACCAAGCCGTGCTGGAGATGCTCGAGCAGATTCATCAGTCCGGTGGTGGCGTCAACACCTTTATCCGTCAGGTGAAGAACCGCGAAGACGGCATCAAGCTCATGGGCTTCGGTCACCGCGTCTACAAGAACTATGACCCGCGCGCCGCAATCGTGAAGAAGATGGCGTACGACGTCTTCGAGAAGATGCAGATCAAGGATCCGTTGCTCGACATCGCGTTGCGTCTCGAAGAGGTCGCGCTTGCCGATGACTTCTTCATCTCGCGCAAGCTCTACCCGAACGTCGACTTCTACACCGGCCTGATCTACAAGGCCATGGGCTTCCCGACGCGCATGTTCACCGTGATGTTCGCACTCGGTCGGCTACCCGGCTGGATCGCTCAGTGGCGCGAAATGATCGAGGACCCAGCGACGAAGATCGGCCGTCCGCGTCAGGTCTACATCGGCGAGACGATGCGCGACTGGACCCCACTCGACAATCGCTAGTCGTTGGAGTGCAGGGCGGCATTGAGGCCGCCCCAAGTGCCTGTCCGGGGGAGTACCTCTAGGGCGCCACTGAGCGAGTTGCGACGGAACAGCAGATCGGACTGACCAGACAGTTCGGCGGCTTTAGCTATGGTGCCGTCTGGGAGGTTCACACGACCGCCCGCGGTGACGTACGTGCCCGCTTCGACCACGCAGCGATCACCCAGTGAAATACCAATGCCAGCGTTGGCGCCGATGAGGCAGCCCTCGCCTACGGTGATGACCTGAGTGCCGCCACCCGAGAGCGTGCCCATGATCGAGGCGCCGCCGCCGATGTCAGAGCCTGCGCCCACGACGACACCTGCGGAGATGCGCCCTTCAACCATGGAGTTGCCGAGTGTGCCGGCGTTGAAGTTGACGAAGCCTTCGTGCATGACCGTGGTTCCTTCAGCGAGATGCGCGCCGAGGCGCACGCGATCAGCGTCGGCGATGCGTACGCCACTGGGCACGACGTAATCGACCATGCGCGGGAACTTGTCGACACCGAAAACGGTCAGTTGAATGTGGCGAGCGCGTGCGCGCAGGCGTACAGCGGTCAGGTTTTCTAAGGCGACCGGCCCCAGTGAGGTCCAGGCAACGTTAGTGAGCAGTCCGAATACGCCGTCCATGTTGATGCTGCGCGGACGAACAAGTCGATGCGAGAGCAGGTGCAGTCGCAGATAGGCGTCGGCTGCATCGACTGGCGGTGCTTGCAGGTCAGCGATTTCGGTGCGGATGGTGCGTACGTCGACACCGCGAACTTCATCGACATGAATCGAGGATTCGAGTCGGGGCACGTCCACCGGCTCTGTGCCGAGAGATGGTTCTGGGTACCACGCATCCAGCAGGGTGTCGCCGCTGAAGGTGGCAAGGCCGAGAGCACAAGCAGGTCCTAGGGTCACGTTCTCACCCTAGGACCTGCTCGTGTTGCGAGTGCGGGGTGCTAGGCCTTGGTGGCCTCGACATCAAACTCGAGCTTGACAGAGTCGCCCACTAGGACGCCGCCACCCTCGAGCACGGCATTCCAGACTAGGTCGAAGTCCTTGCGACTGATCTCGGCTTTGCCCTCGAGGCCGACCTTGGTGTTGCCCCACGGGTCGAGCGCGGTTCCGTTGTATTCGAAGGTGACATCTACGGACTTGGTGACACCGTGAATCGTCAGGTCGCCGGTCACGACGACGTCGTCGCCTTTGGCGGCGGCTGAGGTTGAGGTGAAGGTGATCTCGCCAAACTGATCGGTGTCGAGGAACTCGGCCGACTTCAGGTGGCCGTCGCGATCGGCGTTGTTTGTGTCAATGCTGCCCGCCTGAATGGTGAGGCTCGCGGAGGACTTGCTGACGTCGGCGCCGTCGATGACAAAGGAGCCGGCGAAGTCGTTGAACTGGCCGCGCACCTTGGAGACCATCGCGTGACGGACGCTAAAGCCGATGGTCGTGTGGGTGGGGTCGATGTTCCAGGTGCCGGTTGCGGCGCTGAGATCGGACATGTTGCTCCTAATCGAGAAATTGAGTAATTGACTGTTCAACTATCCTAACGTGTCGGTTCGACCCGGCGCAAGTCAGTTCCGTACTGTCGGGGCATGCTCTCCTTGACCGTCTTCTGCTCGGCCCACACCGGCATTGATCCGCGCTATGAGCGGCTCGCAGAGGAAGTAGGGGTCGAGATTGGCCGTCGCGGCTGGACGCTCGTCTGGGGTGCGGGGACAGTCTCCATGATGGGCGCTGTGGCGCGGGGCGCGCGCGATCATGGAGCCCGACTTATCGGGGTCATCCCCGAGGCCCTGCTGTCTCGTGAACTCGGTGACCGCGACGTGCACGAATTCGTGGTGACCCGCGATATGCGCCAACGCAAGGCGATCATGGACGAGCGCTCAGACGCGTTCCTCGCCATGCCTGGGGGCATCGGCACTCTCGAGGAGCTCTTGGAGGTCTGGACCGCCCGGACTCTTGGCATGCACAACAAGCCTGTCGTGATTTTGGATCCTTGGGGTGACTTTGCTCCGCTGCGCGAGCAGATTGAGCAACTTGTGGCCAAGGGGTTTATGCGCCGAGAAGCAGCAGACGAACTTGAGTGGTGCGTCGACGTTGGCGATGCGCTCGATCACGTGGCACGATCAGTCTCATGATCACGGCCATGTTCATCCTGCTGGGGATCCTCGTCATCACGGGGGTGTCGCTGCTCGCCGTCGGGCGCTTTGGACAACTTCCCGATGTACAGCCGGACATGGTGCCCGATGACCTGCCGACGGATCGTCCATTGCGTGGCACGGATCTGCAGCAAGTGCGCTTTGATGTCACCGTGCGCGGCTATCGCATGGACGAGGTTGATGGCCTGCTCGATCGGCTTGCTACCGACTTGGCAGAGAAGGACGCCACCATCGCTGCTCTGCGCGATCGCGTCGGTGAAGACCCGCAGTCCAATCCGTACACGCAGTGACACTGCTCTAAGGGATGACTGACCTCGTCCGCGGTGCAGACGGTCTGGCTCGTTGTCGTTGGGCGGTGGGCGTGCCGATCTACGAGGCGTACCACGATGAGGAGTGGGGCCGCCCGGTTCATGGTGATGAGGCGCTCTTCGAACGCATCACGCTCGAAGCATTTCAATCGGGGCTCTCCTGGTTGATCATCCTGCGCAAACGCGAAGCATTCCGTGAAGCATTCGCGCGATTTGATATCGAACGCGTTGCAAGGTTTGGTGCGCGCGATCGCAACCGACTGCTCACCGATGTCGGGATCGTGCGTAATCGCGCAAAGATTGATGCGGCCATCAATAATGCCCGCGCGCTCGCCGAAATACGCGACGCCGAGGGTGAAGGGGCCTTCGATCGTCTGATCTGGTCGCATCAGCCCAAAAAGCGAGCACGGCCGCGGCGACTTGAGGACATCTCCGCAAAGACTCCCGATTCGCTCGCACTGACCAAGGCGCTGAAGGCGGCCGGCTTGGTATTCGTCGGTCCAACAACGGCGTACGCGGCGATGCAGGCCATGGGCCTAGTGGACGATCACCTACGGGGTTGCCACGTGCCCGCCCGAACAGCCACTCGATAGGCCCCGGATGGCCACGGAGGGCCCCTATCGGCGATAATGGACCCCTGCCTCTGCCGAGGCTGACGAAAGGGGTAGTCATGGCCGCGATGAAGCCTAGGACGGGCGATGGTCCGCTCGAGGTGACCAAAGAGGGTCGCAGCTACGTGATGAGGGTTCCTCTTGAGGGTGGCGGCCGCCTCGTGGTCGAGCTCAACGCAACTGAGGTCTCCGAACTTGGCCTCAAGCTCCTTGCTGCGGTTCCCGCTTCCTGACAGCTACCAGCACTCCGTCGCCGACCGGGATCATTGTCGGCAAGAAATCTTCGTCCTCGCGAATTGCATCGGCAATATTGCGATTGCTTTCGAGCGCGCCAGCGACGACCAAGACACCGCCGTCTGTGAGCAGACGACGTGCCTCGCTGATCATTTCGGGTGACGCGTAGCCCGTCGCGATATGCACAAAGTCGTACGCATCATCACTGAGTCTCGGCAGTACGTCCTCTGCCCGGCCGGCTATGAGCCGCACGCGAGTGTGCGAGACACCGAGTTCGGCGAACATGTCACGCGCGATTGACTGGTAGCCCGCTTCTACGTCGATGCTGGTCAAAATGCCTGCGGCATCCATACCGGCGACGATGGCCGCTCCAGTGACACCGGACCCCGTGCCGATCTCGACTGCCGCACTGGCGGACTTGGCGGCCGCAAGGACCCGCAGGAGGCCCGCTGTGCCTCGCGAGATGGGCGGGGCACCCAGAGCGACACCGCGGGCACGCGCGGCGCTCACGGGGGCGGATTCGGCTGCCCACGCGTCGGCGTAGGCCCAGGACAACGGAGTGAGAGCGAGCGGGCCCTCTATCGGCTCGTTAATGGGGCACCTCCATGTTGCGCGGACCGGTCAAGGGGAGCCTAGCGGGGTCTGCCCCCTCCCGATGCGGGATATCGGGCCTCTTCGGGCAAGGATAGGGATTCGACAGTTTCGAATGAGGGGACTCAGGTGACGCAAAACCCATGGAGCGGTTACCCCGCTTTCCATCACGAGAGCGAGCCGGAGCCTTCGGCACCGCTGCCGACCGCGCCGAAGTCGTCTAATTCTCTGTGGCACCGCATGGGGCCCATCGTCATTGTTGCAGCGGTTGTCGCGCTCGTCGTGGGTCTTGTTGCGGGAGTTGTTGGTGCGCGCATTGGTCGGGTCTCCTCGTCCACGACCAATTCGGCAGTCGTGCCGATCCCGCAGGCTTCGGGTGACACTTCGCCGCGAGCTGAAGGCACAATCGCCGCGATTGTCGCGGGTGCATTGCCGTCGGTCGTATCGATTCTGATCGAGGGACCGAATGGTTCGGGCAACGGATCGGGGTTCGTACTTCTTGCTGACGGCTACATCGTCACCAACAATCACGTCGTCGAATCGTCACTCAATGGCGGCACGCTTGAGGTCGAATTTTTCGATGGTTCGAAAGCCGAGGCCGAAATTGTAGGCCGCAATCTGTCCTACGACATCGCCGTTGTAAAAGTAGATCGCGATGCTCTTGCAACTTTGACACTTGGCGATTCTGATGCCGTCCAGGTAGGCGACAGCACGATTGCAATTGGTGCACCGCTCGGACTTGATGGCACCGTCACATCGGGCATCGTGAGCGCACTCAACCGCCCTGTGACTGCGGGTCAGGCGGATGGCAATGAGTCCTACATCAATGCGATTCAAACCGATGCTGCGATTAACCCAGGCAACTCCGGCGGCCCATTGCTCGATGGCAAGGGTTTCGTCATTGGTGTCAACTCAGCAATCGCAACGCTCGCAAATGGTGGTCGGGCCGGCAGTATCGGCCTTGGCTTCGCGATCCCGTCCAACTCGGTCAAGCGCGTCGCTGAGGAGATCATTGCTACTGGGACTTCCACCAACCCCATCATGGGCGTGACTCTCGATTTGAAATACACCGGTGAAGGTGCGCGCATCCAGCAAGTCACAGAAGGCGGCCCGGCTGCCCAGGCGGGCTTACAGTCCGGTGACATCGTGACGTCATTCGATGACCGATTGATTGCTAACTCGACCGAGCTCGTAGTGGCCATTCGCAGTAATGAGCCAGGACAGACGGTACCGGTCACCGTGAGCCGGGATGGGTCTGACGTAACGGTCGATCTCACCTTGGGGTCGCAGAAGGGGTGATCGATCACCTAGGCTGAGGTCATGTTCGATATTGGGATCGGCGAGATCATCGTGCTCGCGATCCTCGGGCTGGTCGTTTTTGGCCCCGAACGTCTGCCGAAGGCCGCTGCCGACGCTGGCCGACTGGTGCGTCAATTGCGCGGCATGGCTTCAGGAGCCCGCAAGGACCTCGCGGATTCGGCTGGAGTTGATCTGTCGGATGCAAAGGATGCGCTGCGTGACATCGCCGATCTGCATCCGCGTCGTATCGTGTCGAGCCTCATGAACGACGAACCTGAGCCCAAGCCGAAACGCACGCAAACACCGAAGGGCGACGGGCCCGCGCCGTTCGATCCCGACGCAACCTGAGCGGTTCGACATGGACCTGCTGATCCTCGGCGGCACTGCGTGGTTGGGCAGAGAACTCTCGGCTAACGCGCTAGACCGTGGCCATACCGTCACGTGCATTGCGCGCGGAACATCCGGTGATGTTGCCGAGGGTGCTCGGTTTATCGCTGCTGATCGGGATTCATACGACTTTGCTGACATCGCAGCCGAATCCTTCGATTCAGTCATCGAGTTGACGTGGCAGCCGGGGCAGTGTGGCGACGCGTTGCGGGCTCTTGCAGGTCGGGCAAAACACTGGACCTTTGTGTCCAGTTGCAGTGTTTACGCGTCGCATCGCGATGTCGACGGTGACGAGTCTGGAGAACTGCTGCTAGCCACGTCGGCTCTCCGCGCAGAGATGAGCGAATACGGCGAAGCGAAGGTTGCTTGCGAGGTCGCGACGCGTGACGCGGTCGGCGATCGACTGCTACTTGTGCGACCCGGACTTATTGGTGGTTCGGGGGATATGTCAGATCGGGCCGGCGCGTGGGTTGCGCGATGCGCGGGATTCCCCGATGAGTCGCTCATGGTTCCCGACTCGCTTGATCAAGTGACTCAGGTCATTGACGTACGTGACCTTGCCCGATGGATGATTTCGGCGATCGAGGAAGGATTGGTCGGTACCTTCGATGCAGTTGGCCCGCAAATGTCATTCGGCGATTGGATCGCATTGGCGCGACAGGTCGCTGGGCATTCGGCAGACCTGCGTGTGGTGGATCCTGGCTGGCTGATCGAGCAAGGTGTTGCGGAGTTCATGGGCCCAGGGTCATTGACCATGTGGCTGCACGATCCTGAATGGCGTGGGTTCATGGCTCGTACGGGTGCCGCAGCGATGCGGGCTGGGCTCACTCACACGCCACGTGCCGCATTCATGCAAGACCTCCTCGAATGGGAGACCTTTTGCGGTCTCTACCGCGAGCGTCGTTCTGGGTTGTCGATCGAACGCGAGCGCGAGTTGTTTTCCTAATGCATTGGGACATCTAGTTGCTCAGTTGTGGCAACTTTTCGGCTCCCAGAAGTTGCCACAACTGAGCAACTGTGAAAGCAGGGCAACAGATACAGAGTACTTGGGTAATGGAACACGCTGTACCGCATGAGCCGGACGTGACGACGGGGACTTGCGTTTGTGTGAGTCACAAGAGTGCCTGGGTGAAACCGATTGAAACGGGAGTCTCGTGGGAAAAGTCAATAAGTCTATTGACAGGCTCTTCCTACGTCCGTACCCTATTGGTAAGGGACGGGGGTCCGAATGGGCACTCAAAGTCAACGACTAACTCTTGCCTTTGTGGCGACTTTGGTTTCGGTTTGTGTCGTCTTTGTGCTCGGCGCCAACGGGGCTGATGCAGCGTGTTCCATGTCCGCCCATTGTCGGGGCGCCGTTTTGTATCCGGCGACTGGGGGACTTCAAGGTGCGGGTGCGACTATCGACCCCGCCTGTTTGACTTCGTCCTTTCAGAATTTCACCACTGACGAAATCTGGATAGCTAATTCGAACCAGACTGCTTGGGCAGAGATCGGGTATATGTCGAATTACTTCTTCGCCGAATTGTCATACGGCCGTCAAATCTTCTGGTGGGGGCAACGAGCGGATGGATCTCACGTCGCTGACACGCTATTGGTGAATCCCACACTTACCAGCCGGGACTTCAAGATATGGCGGGCAGCAACGGGCTACATTTCTGTTCAGTTTGACTCCACTGCCACCGGTAGTTGGTTCGATTTCTACATGGCGCGTGCAGATTCAGGCTCCGAGGCCACCGATACCTCGTCAACTTCCTGGTCCTCATTTTCTGGCCTCAAAAAGTTTTACAACACATGGACACCAACATGGCCCAGTAGTTTTCCATTCGCGACTTCGCCCATGGAAATGGACTGGACAACGGCTGGCAGCGCGGCATGGGGAGGCATCAGATGCTGATTTCGAAGCGATGGGTAGGCCCGATTGCGTTACTCGTGACATTGCTTTGTTGCGCTTTCGCTCTTCTGGCAAGGCCCGCTGGGGGCGATGTCATAAAGGGCGCTGGCGCCTCGGAGAACCACGTCATGCCGGATGTACCTGGCTGGTCAACGACTCGAGCTCAGGAATTGGCGGTCGCAGCTTCCATGCAAGATCCAGCTTCCGACGGTTGGCCAAAGTCGACGACGCACGTCGAAATCGGCCTTATCTCCGGTGACGAATTTGACGACGCTCGGGGTGTTAGTGGAGCGCACGCGTCCACGTCGGCGATGCTTGTAGTCATCCTGCAGGGGACGTTCCGTAGTCCTCGCAGCGCACCAGGCGGAGCGGATCCTTCCGACGGGCCCGTTCTCGAATACGCATGGTTTGGACTCGACCCGGTGTCTGGGGAAGCGATGGGTTCCTACATGGGCCATAAACCCCTGGAGTTACCTTTAGGTACGGCCGTACAGGTGTTGTTGAACCGCTAGTTCTTGCGCGATGGGCTTAAGCCGAGCGACTGACCAACTAGCCCGCGGGGCTTCGATGACAATGCTTCGGCGATAGCCAGCAGTTCGAGAGATGCGTGCGCATCCGGCACAGCGGTGACCAGCGGCTGGCCGTTGTCACCACCTTCACGCAGGCGTACGTCGAACGGGATGCGCCCGAGCACCGGCACAGACGTGCCCAGTGACTTCGTCAACTGCTCGGCAACCAGATCTCCACCGCCGCGACCGAAGAGGTCCATCGGCTCGCCGCAATGCGGGCACGGGAATCCGCTCATGTTTTCGATCACGCCGCCCACCTGCTGCTTGGTGATCTCGGCCATCATGCCCGCGCGCACAGCAACCTCTGCGGCCGCAATCTGCGGCGTGGTCACGACGATGAGCTTGGCGTTCGGCAACAGCTGCGCAACAGAGATCGCCATATCGCCGGTGCCGGGCGGAAGGTCGAGAAGCAGGAAGTCCAGATCTCCCCACCAGACATCAGCGAGGAACTGCTCAAGCACTTTGTGCAGCATGGGTCCGCGGTATGCAACCGGTTGTGCGACTCCGCCGGGCTTCATCGGCAGGATCGACATCGTCTTCACGCCGTGACCCATAGGCGGCAGGATCAAACCGTCGACATTGGTGGGACCGGCATGCACGCCGAGCATGCGAGGGATCGAGTGGCCATAGACATCTGCATCTAGCAGGCCCACCGAAAGCCCGCGCGCGGCGAGGGCAACAGCGAGGTTGGCGGTGACCGACGACTTACCGACTCCGCCTTTGCCCGAGGCGATCGCAAGGATCTGAGTCAAGGAGCCAGGCTGCGTGAATGGGATTTCGCGCGCCTCGCTTCCACGCAGCTTGGTGCGCATCGTCGTGCGCTGTTCGTCGTTCATCACATCGAGCACCACAGTGACATCACTGACACCTGAGAGAGGGCGCACGGCACCCTCGACGCGTGTGGTGATCTCGTTGCGCATGGGACATCCACTGATGGTCAGCAGGATTGTCACGGTGACGTGTGCACCTTCGACCACGACGGACTTGACCATACCGAGGTCAGTGATCGGTTGACCGATCTCCGGGTCCTTTACAGCGGACAGCGCAGCGAGGACGTCAGATTCGGTAGTCATATGAGGATGTTAGAGCGCGTTGATCAACGCGGCATCATCGAGGCGCGCCATGCGCCTGGGGAGGGACGCATAGCCGGACGCGTGTTGCGTGCACGTGAACTCCACAAGCTGCGCTGGGGAGCAGGCGCGCCACCAGGAGCACGCAGCGCTGTCAGTGCAGCCACGACAGCGGCAATTTCGACTGCGTCCGGATTGCCGCGCACAATGCGTAGATGCAGCTGCTGCTCGGTCACAGTGGGATGTTTCCGTGCTTCTTCGGCGGACGATTCGCACGCTTATTGCGTAATGCGCGCAGGCCACGAGTCACCATCACACGCGTCTCGCTAGGCAGGATCACGCGATCGATGTAGCCACGCTCGGCCGCGATGTAGGGATTGGCCAGCGTCGTCTGGTAGTCGTCGACGAACTGCTGACGAGCTGCAGCGGGATCGCTCGCGTCTGCGAGCTCCTTGCGGTAGAGGATGTTGACTGCACCCTGCGCTCCCATGACCGCGATCTCGGCCGTCGGCCACGCGAGGTTGAGATCACCGCCGAGATGTTTCGAGCCCATAACGTCGTACGCGCCGCCGTATGCCTTGCGCGTGATGACGGTGACGAGCGGCACGGTTGCCTCGGCATATGCGTAAATCAACTTGGCGCCACGGCGGATGATGCCGTTCCACTCCTGATCTGTGCCAGGCAAGAAGCCGGGAACATCGACAAAGGTGAGTACGGGGATATTGAACGCATCGCAGGTGCGCACGAAACGCGCCGCCTTCTCGGAAGCATCGATATCTAGGGTGCCCGCAAATTGCATGGGCTGGTTAGCCACCACGCCCACAGCACGACCCTCGACGCGACCGAAGCCGCAGATGATGTTGGGCGCGAAGAGCGACTGCACCTCAAGAAAGTCGCCGTCGTCTAGGACATGCTCAATCACGGTGTGCATGTCGTAGGGCTGGTTAGGAGAGTCGGGCATCAAGGTGTCGAGCTCGCGATCGGCATCGGTCACCTCGAGTTCAGCTTCGACCTCGTACGTAGGTGCATCTTCGAGGTTGTTGCTTGGTAGGTGATCGAGAAGTGCACGCACATAGTCGAGCGCGTCGTCTTCATCTGTGGCCATGTAGTGCGCGACACCGGACTTGGAGTTGTGTGTGCGTGCGCCGCCGAGATCCTCGAACGCGACATCCTCGCCAGTGACCGTCTTGATGACGTCAGGTCCGGTGATGAACATGTGAGAGGTCTGATCAACCATGATCGTGAAGTCAGTGATCGCGGGTGAGTAGACCGCACCACCCGCGCATGGCCCCATGATCAAGGAGATCTGCGGGATGACACCGGATGACTGCACGTTGCGGTAAAAGATCTCGCCGTAAAGGCCGAGGGAGACCACACCCTCTTGGATGCGGGCACCACCAGAATCGTTAATGCCGATCATCGGGCAGCCGGTCTTCAGGGCCAGATCCATGACCTTGACGATCTTCTCACCGAACACCTCGCCGAGGGATCCACCGAAGACAGTGAAGTCCTGAGCGAATACGCACACGGG
>CAINMH010000129.1 GCA_903850745.1 uncultured bacterium | reverse complement strand
GTGGTGATTCCGGTGGCGACAATGCCGGACTTGGCGCTCGGCGCCTCGGGGCGGGTGGCGTCGGTGAGCTATCCGAGTGACTTTGAGTCGGTGCGCGAGGAACTAGGTGCCGGAGCAAGTGATGTGGTGTCCCTACCGTGGGTCGCGTTCCGGAATTTCAGTTGGAACGAGCGGCGAACAGTGCTAGACCCGATGCCTCGGTTCTTGGCCCGTTCCGTTGTGGTCACTGACGACCTGCTGGTGGGTCGCGATGGGATTGTTCAACCGGTAGTGGGCGACGACCCTCGCGCTGCAGAGGTGGGCAGACGTTTGGCAGCGGGTGAAGCCCTCACCGACTTTGCCCCAGAAATGGGAATTGAATATGCCGTACTTGCCCACGATGTTGCCGGGCCGGACGCCAAGCCGGCCTTGCGAGGTGCAGAGTTGATGTGGGCCGGCAACGAACTCTCGCTCTACCGGTTAGGCGAAGCGATGGCTCCGCCTCCACCGTCATATTTGGGCCTGATTGTCGTTGTGGATATTCTCGTGGTGTTGCTCGTCTTCATAAGCGCCTTAGTGGCGTTGTTGACCCGCAAGCGCCGCTTTGGGTGCTAAGGTCCCCATAAGCGCGAGGAGGCGACAATGAGCACGACGCACACATCAGGTCTTAGGTCCTATGTCATCGGGCCAATCATCGCGCTCGTCGTTGGTGGTGCAATTGGTGCTGGGGTTGTTATTGGTCTCGTGTCGTCACAAACAAGCATCCCACCGAATGTTGACGCTCCCTATGTTGTCTACGGGAACAACTGAGTGCTAGCTGCGCTTCACTGCGTCTAGTAAGACTTGTTCAAAACTCTTTATCGCTGAGTCCCACGTGAATTCAGCTGATCGTTGCGCAGCGGCCGCACCTAGCGAAAGCCTGAATTCCTTCTCTCTCAGGATGCGATCTAGGGCGGTGGTGAAGTCGATGAAATCGTGCGCAATCACTCCGGTTCTGCCGTCCGCGATTGACTCAACAACGCCGCCAGCTTCGGCATACGCCACTGCTGGCACACCCCGGGCAGCTGCTTCCATGATGACTAGCCCCCAGCCTTCCTTGAGGGACGGCACACCAAGCACCCATGCTTCGCGCAGGAGTCGGTCCTTGGTGGATTCATCGACATGCCCATAGAAAGTAGTGATGTCAGAAACGCCTGCAGATTGTGCAGCGATTTCCAGCTTTTCCCGCCACCAACCGTCGCCCACGATCGATAAGCGCAAATGTGGATGTTGTTCGCGAAGTACTCGTGCTGACTCCAGCACATGCTCTACTCGCTTGTGCGGAACCAAGCGGCCCAGCACGATGATGTGCGGGTGAGGCGATTGCACGTGATGTGTCATAGGGGGAGGCTGGGTCCCGTTATGGACAACGCTGATCCGTCCCGCTGAGACGCCCAAATCAATCAATTCGTCTCGGGTGCGGTGCGAGACGGCGACGTAAGAACTCCGGCGATAGATATAGGGCGCAAACTTTGACTCAAGCCACCAGCCGATTCTCGACCGAGCAGGTCCATAGACCACCGGCCACTGCTCGCGATGGACATGATGAACGAGGACAACCGTGGGTACCTTCGAAGCCACAGCGGAGCAGAAGGGGAGTCCGTTTTGTACGTCCACCACAACGTCTAGGGGCCCAAGGCTCCCAGAACGCAATGCCCATGCGGCTCTTGGGTATACGTCAAGTTTGCCGCCATTGCGCACGATACGAACACCACGCCGAATCTCCCGCGAGGGTGAATCGGTGTGCTCCGCGCACACCAGAGTCACCTCATGTCCGCGGGCGACTAGCCCCTCGGCGATGGTTTCGACGAACACCTCCGAGCCGCCCCCCTCGGGATTGCTGGTGTCACGCCAGTTGAGGAAGGCCACGCGAAGGAGCCCTGGATCGAGGGCCTGGTGGATCTCGCGTGGACGGTTCACGGGCACAGTCAAGCAGTGTGCGACCCGCGAGTGTCCGCCTTGGTCGGATCAACTGAGGTAACGTCGCTCGCGTGTCGGACACCCTGTCTCGCTCGTGGCGGTTGTTCCGCGGGTTTTTACGCGAGCAGAGCGACCCGGATGGGTTCTATCGGCTCTTAGCTGCTGACTCCGCGTGGCAGGTAGACCAATGGCACCGACTAGCAGGTGCCCGGTTGCTCGATGTGGGAGGAGGCCCAGGATATTTCTCCGACGCGTTCGAAGGTGCAGGGGCGACCTACTTCGCGTTAGACGCGGATGCAGGTGAAATGAGACTGCATGGTCGTCAGCCTGGCCCGCGGACGGTGCAGGGCTCCGGGCTTGGTCTGCCATTTGGCGACGCCACGATGGACATCGCATATTCCTCCAATGTGTTGGAGCATGTCTCCCAACCGTGGCAATTGGCCAACGAGATGGTGCGAGTA
Organism: uncultured bacterium; assembly: GCA_903850745.1. Taxonomy (GTDB): domain Bacteria; phylum Actinomycetota; class Actinomycetes; order S36-B12; family S36-B12; genus CAINMH01. Next base: position 52,776 of record CAINMH010000129.1, on the reverse strand, counting down.
ACTCGCCCCGGCGGAATCATTTTTGTTTCCTACACTCTGTGGTGGGGTCCATGGGGCGGACACGAGACATCGCCATTCCACTATCTCGGTGGCGATCGAGCGGCGCGAAGGTATCTGCGAAAGCACGGGCACCCACCGAAGAATCATTTCGGTCAGTCACTTTTCCCCGTCACTGCTGCAGCGGGATTGAATTGGGCCCGCGGTTGTGAGGGGGCCGAATTGGTCGCAGCGTTCCCGCGCTATCTACCGTCTTGGGCAACGCCTCTGGAGCGTGTTCCTTACCTGCGAGAAGTGCTCACGTGGAATCTCGTCCTTGTACTTCGTAAGTCGGATGCATGACAACGGACGAGTCACTAGTTCGCCGCTTTCGGGTCGCAGCCGTATGCGTCGTGCTGGCCGTCCTCCCGTTTTTGTCCGACCCAGGTCGCATCGCGGCAGACACGAAGATCGATCTCACCGCGGACCCGTGGGCGTTTCTTGGTCGGTCGCTGTCGATGTGGGAACCGCTGGGATTCTTTGGCCAACTTCAAAATCAGGCATACGGGTACCTATTCCCGATGGGCCCCTTCTTTGCTGTGGGTGACAGTCTCGGCATCCCTGACTGGGCAATACAACGCACGTGGTGGTCCGTGCTGCTGGTGACCGCATTCCTCGGCGTGTATGTGCTGTCTGGGCTCCTTGGCGTGAAATCACCCGTTGCTCGCGTGCTTGCCGGTCTTGCCTATGCACTTGCCCCACGCATGGTGACAGAACTTGGCCCGATTTCTGCCGAGGTACTGCCGTTTGCTGTCGCACCATGGGTGCTCATTCCGTTGATCCACGCAACTACGAAAGGTTCACCGAGAAGGTGGGCGGCACTGTCGGGCATTGCTGTGCTGTTCGCTGGCGGGATCAACGCCGTAGCCGTTGTCGCAATTCTTCCCCTGCCGATGTGGTGGCTCATCACGCATTTTCGGGATAAGCGGGTACGAGTACTCAGTGCGTGGTGGCTAGGTGCGGTGGTGCTGGCTTCACTGTGGTGGCTGATTCCGCTCACAATCTTGGGTCGTTACTCGCCGCCATTTCTCGACTGGATTGAATCTGCATTCGTCACCACGATGGTCACCGATCCAGCGCGAGTTCTTGCTGGAGTGGATCAATGGGTCGCCTACGTTGCTGACGGCGGCGGACCCTCGTGGCCCGCAGGATGGTGGGTCGCGCAGTCTGGAATATCGATCCTTGCTGCGGCTCTGCTTGCCGGTGTAGGGCTATTCGGAATCACGCGAGCACCACATGTGCGGGTTTTCCTTCTTGGTGGTGTAGTCATCGGGTTCGCCCTCGTGTCATTGGGGCATGTAGGTGAGTTCTTTACTGGTGTAGGCGCCCAAAGCGTGCAAGCGTGGCTAGACGGTATTTTGGCGCCGCTTCGCAACACCCATAAATTCGATGTGGTCCTTCGGCTTCCACTGGCCATCGGAATTGGATTTGCGGTTGCCGCAACAACGTCATTGCGCATCAGGGTTGGCCGCAGAGCATGCGTTACCGCTTGTGCAGTGCTCATTGGAATAATCGCGTGGCCAGTTCTGACGGGTGGCATCACACGTGATCGAACCTATTCTGAGGTGCCTAGTTATTGGAGTGAAGCAGCAAGTTGGCTGGACACAACCCAGCCCAACGGCCGCACACTGGTGGTCCCGGGAGCTTCATTTGGCACTTACATCTGGGGCAGATCACAAGACGAGCCGATGCAGGCTCTCTCCAGAAGTCCGTGGGCGGTCCGCGATGCGGTGCCATTGGCTAATGCTGGCACCATCCGGTGGCTCGACGCGGTCCAGTCTCGTTTGGAGGACGGTCTTGGATCACCGGGCCTGGCCGCATCGCTGTCGCGTGCCGGAGTGACACATGTGTTGGTGCGACATGATCTTGATGCACAACGAAGTGGCGCGCCGCCCAGTGTGTTCATTCGAAACTCTCTAGTCGCATCTGGCGGTTTCACGTTGGTCGCTTCCTTCGGCCCCAGGCTGACTCCCTACCGTGCAAACGGCAGGGTCGCCACTAGTGGCCTAGATCAAGCCGCTCGCGCGATCGAGATCTGGAGTGTCGCTGGTGCTGATCTAGATCCGCGAGTCACGTTGCGCGACGCCAGCACCGTGCTCTCCGTGTCTGGCGCAGGTGAGTCAGTATTGGACTTGATCGATGCCAATGTTGCCGACAATCAGCCGATCGTGATGTTGGGTGATCAATTGCCCCCGAATCTCACTGTCGTGCATGGCGTAACCGACGGCTTTCGCAATCAAGAGGTGTCTTTCGGAAGAACCCGCCATAACCGCAGTGAGACTCTTGCTACGGGCGACACCTACGTGACCTCCGCACGCGTGACTGACTACCTGCCAGCGAAAGGCAGTCAGGCTCAGACATGGGCGACATATTCTGGTGGACAGGTTTCAGCGTCGAGTAGCGCTTCATCGCCGGAGAATTGGGGAGGCGCATTTCCTGATCGTGCCCCGTATGCAGCGGTTGACGCTGATCCCGCGACGTCATGGATGGCTGGTGAGCCAGCTCAAATTGGGCAGTGGTGGCATATTGATTTTGAGGGCGATGTCGACCTGAGTTCGGTTCGCATCGCGTGGCCGGCACGTGACGACGGTCCCATTGCGCAGTCGATCGCCCTCACCACGGACGCAGGCGTTTTCCCCTTCGATGTCTCGAATACTGACGAGGCTCAGACTTTCTCCGTGCCGGGTGTGACACGGAGTCTTCGCGTGACGTTAACGGGCGTGAGAGATGGAGTAGTCGGGCAGTTCGGAATCAGCGACATCGCGATTCCCGACGCACATGTGCAGCGAACATTGGTGACGTCTGGCGAAATGAGTGGCGGACCGGCGGTGTTCTCCACCGCGAGAGGTGCGCGGCCAGGTTGCACACTGGTTTCGCGTGTCTATGTGTGCGCGGATGCATTACGCGCGCAGAGTGAAGACCTAGGTATTCATCGGACGTTCAATGTGGGCGTGCCAATGGATGCACGCATCACGATGAGTGGACGCTGGCTGGGGGGAGCCGAACTGAACGATGCTTTCCCTCAAGGCAGCGTTTCGGCTAGGTCAGACTCGGTGTTGGTTATCGATCCAGCGGCCCGCCCCGAGGCAGCGGTAGATGGTGATGCAGCCACTGCGTGGATTGCGTCCGCAAGCGATGCGCATCCCACGTTGATCCTCACATTGCCTAGCCCGCGGCGAATCTCAGGCCTCCGTATTGCTGTCAGCCCGAATGCGGTGGTGTCTCGTCCGTTGACCGTGACCGTCACAGCGGGGGGTCGTACTACTACCTCGGCCATCGGCGCTGATGGCACAGTCAGTTTTGTTCCGGTAACCGCAGATGAAATCGAAATCCGCGTGGAGAATTCCACTGCTCTCAGAAGCACAGACCTATCGGGCGTTGGTATGCCTGTTCCCGTAGGCATTTCAGAGGTGAGGATTCTTGGTGACGCACCTAATGTCGACATTTCCGCGAGTCAAGTCGCGTTTTCCTGTGGTTTTGGCCCCGACCTCGTTATCGATGGAGTGCTCTATCCCACGGCGGTGTCTGCCACGGCCGGCGAAATCGTGGCCAATGAAGAAGCCACTGTGTTGATCTGCGGGATGTCCACTGTCGCCTTGTCGGCGGGCAGTCACACGATTGATGCCGTGCCTTCCGAGGTCTTCACACCTACGCGCATCTCTGTCGCTCCTGTTTCGGGTCCTCCACTGGTCGCAGACCCAATTTCACCCACGATTCTCGAGTGGGGTTCGACCTCTCGCGTTGTCGAAGTGTTGGAGAGGTCGGGCCCGCAGATGCTCGAGACTTCAGAAAACTTCAATCGTGGCTGGGAAGCTCGCGCCGGTGATGTCGTCCTCACTCCCGTTCAGGTTGACGGTTGGCGACAAGCGTGGCTTCTTCCCGCGGGAGTAGCCGGCGCAGTAACCCTGAGTTTCACTCCTCAAGTGGCGTTTGAGTGGGGCCTCTTCGCTGGTGTCGTCGCAGTGCTAGTGCTGATTGTGCTTGCCGCCCTGCCCGCCCGCATGCACATGTCGCCGGAAATGAGCCGCGCAGCGAATCCGGTGTTGGCTCTTCCCGTCATGCTGTCGACCACCGCACTGTTGGTGGGGGGAGTGTGGATGTGCCTCGCGGCGTTATTCGTCTTGGTTTTTGTTTCTTCGAGTCCACCCACGTGGCGTGCCCGAGTGCAGGCAGCCGTGATCGGGCTCGGTGTCGTCATCGCAGGAACAGCTACCTGGCAGGGCTGGGGCACACTTGCCACGTGCGGGGCTATCTGCGCCCTATCGGCTGCTGTGTGGACGCCAGCGATGAGTGAACTTTTGCACCGGCCGTTCAAGCCAAAACCATGACACCGTTGCTATGGCCACGCTGATGATCGCGGTGCCAGCCCACAGCCCAAAAAATGTGCCCCAGTGCGTTCCCCATCCCAATGCGTCAGCCAGCACGGTCAGCACCGCCATATGCCACAGGAAGATGCCGTAGGACACTGCGCCCACATAGACAACCACGGGGTGCGTAAGCGCTCGACCCCATAGTGATTGATAGGCCTGTGCACCGCCGAGGAATCCGGGGAGCAACAACGCCACTGCAATGGCGAGGTAAAGCCCGTTCTTAATCAGAAGCGACTGTGGGGTATGTGATGCCTCGTAGGCCGCCGGACCGGCAATGGGGGTCGAAGAAAGCACAAACAACGCAATCGCGATGACCAAGCAGGTGGGTGTGTCTTGGGCCAGACGTCGCACCACGGTCATCCAGCGAGGTGGAGTGGTCAGCCCCAGCCTGCTGTGGACGACTGCCAAAGCCATACCGGCAGCAAACCAGTCCAAGTGGGCGGGAAGCCATGTCGCGGCCTCTGGGAGATCGTCGGAAAAGGTCGCGGCAGTGAGAAGATTGAAGCCCACGGCAATCCCGGCGCAGCACGCGAGCACGGTCAATTGCCTTCGCGAGCTGCGCCTAGGATCACCACGCCCGATGCGTCCGGCAACCCACGCAATGAGGGGGAGTGCTGCGTAGAAAGCGAGCTCAGTGGCAAGACTCCAGATCTGACCCAACCCAGCCAGTGGCAGATCCGGGCTGTAAATGTGTACGAGACCGAGGTACTTGGCCCAGTCCGTCCAGTCCGCTCGAGCGATTGGAAGCAGAAACGGAAGGGCAATGAGCACCACGGCCGCCATCACCCAGTAGGCAGGCAGAATCCGCCCACCTCTGCGAAGCGCGTAGATGCGAATGCCGGGGAATCGGACCCCCGTCATGGCAGCCAATGCCCACGGCCGGTAGAGCAGGAATCCGGAGAGGAGGAAGAACAGGGTCACGCCGAAATCCATTCGGGCGATGATCGGACCTGCCACAGGGATCAGTAAGACACCGCTGAAGAAGCCGACGTGTGTTGTCACCACCAGAATGACTGCTAAGGCCCGATAGCCATCGAGTAGGGGGAAACGGCCGTGATCTGTCACGAACGCTCCCTTCGCCTCGTAGTTGCTAGGGCGAACCTACGTGCAGATGGACGTCCGATGGTCTAGCGTCCATGCTCAAGGCGAAAAGTCGTCTAGGAGGCGGTGCGAAGATGGCTAAGGTCTTCTCGATTATCTGTGTCGGGCTGGGCGCTCTCTTGATCGTTCTTGCGGGCATGCTGAAGTTTTATGCCGTCCCGGCTCTCGCAAAGGCGCCACTGTCGCCTGGACAAAGCGACGGCGGAGTCTCGATCACCCATCAGGCTGGGGTGGCCGTCAAACTCTTCGACCCTGCGACCCTCAAAGAGCGCACCGATGTTCCGCTCATGGTCACGCGCTACACCAAGGGCGATGTGGCTGGCTCCCAGACTCCCGACGCCAAATCGGGTGACGTCGCAATCTGGGACTCGTTCTCCCGCGTCGAAGACAACCAGGGCGTCATTGTGACCGCCTCAACAGAGCGCTACGCCTTCAATCGTGTGACATCAGAACTCGTCAACTGCTGCGGTGGCAATGTAGATGGTGATGAGGTCACTTTTTCGGGGATATCTCCGTTGAAGTTCCCGATGTTTACTCAGGCCCAGGACTACCCATATTTCGACTCGTCCACCAAAAAGACGATCAACATGGCCTACACCGGCCCAGACACGATCGACGGAGTAGCCACCTACAAGTTCGTGGGCACCGTTGAGCCGACTCAGACCGGGGTATTGCAGGTGCCGGGCGCACTGGTCGGCTCCCCGGACCCCGCCTACTCAGCTCCGCGCTTCTACTCCCTCCGCCTCACGCTTCAGGTCGAGCCGATTACGGGTGCCATCCTCCTCGGCAGTGCCGAACAGTTGCAGACCCTGCGTGGGCCGGACGGGACCGATCAGGTGACCCTTATCCAGGCAACGATCACCAGTACTCCAGAAGACGTGCAGGCGACCGTAGACGTGGTCAGGCCGCAGGTCGCGCAGCTGGGGTTGTTGAACACCGTGGTGCCGATCGCCGGGTTGATCGTCGGGCTCATCTTGCTGATCGTGGGGGTTCTGCTGGCGATTATGGGTCGCCGGAAGGCGGCTCGCGCGCCGGCGACGGTCAATCTCGCCAAGGAGTAGCCGGACCCGAGTTTCTCCTCCCGGCTAGGGGTGGCGTATTCTTCAAGGCGCCCTTGGCCTGCGTTTCTCTCAGACCGAGTAGAGACACGCTGTTTCGCACCTTGGCCTAAGTTCAAGGGTTGGAACAAAGGACTGGGGCTATTTTCCTACGATTGGCCCATTCCTTCTCATGACGTCCATTACCGAGTCCCTTACGCCCCAGGTTGCCATTAACGACATTGGCAGCAGCGATGACTTCCTTGCCGCGATTGATTTGACCATCAAGTACTTCAATGATGGCGACATTGTCGAAGGCATCGTGGTCAAGGTTGACCGGGATGAGGTGCTCCTAGACATCGGTTACAAGACCGAGGGCGTCATTCCCTCCCGTGAGTTGTCGATCAAGCACGACATCGACCCCAATGAGGTTGTCACCGTAGGGGACATTATTGAAGCTCTTGTGCTCACCAAGGAGGACAAGGAAGGTCGCCTGATCCTGTCCAAGAAGCGCGCACAGTACGAGCGCGCATGGGGCACAATCGAGCGCATCAAGGAAGAGGACGGCGTCGTCGAGGGTGACGTCATCGAAGTTGTTAAGGGCGGCCTGATCATTGATATCGGTCTTCGTGGCTTCCTTCCTGCCTCACTCGTGGAGATGCGTCGCGTACGCGATCTGCAGCCTTACGTCGGCAAGCGTCTCGAAGCCAAGATCATCGAACTGGACAAGAATCGCAACAACGTTGTCCTCTCGCGCCGTGCGTGGCTTGAGCAGACCCAGAGCGAAGTCCGCACCACGTTCCTCAACCAGTTGCTTAAGGGCCAGATCCGCAACGGTGTTGTGTCCTCGATCGTCAACTTCGGCGCCTTCGTCGATCTCGGCGGTGTTGACGGCCTCGTCCACGTGTCGGAGCTTTCGTGGAAGCACATCGATCACCCCTCAGAGGTTGTCGAAGTGGGTATGGAAGTCACTGTCGAGGTGCTCGACGTCGACATGGACCGCGAGCGAGTGTCGCTGTCTCTCAAGGCGACACAGGAAGACCCGTGGCAGCACTTCGCACGCACCCACCAGATCGGGCAGGTTGTCCCAGGCGCAGTCACCAAGCTCGTGCCATTCGGTGCCTTCGTGCGCGTCGAGGAGGGCATCGAGGGACTTGTGCACATCTCCGAACTCGCTGAGCGTCACGTGGAGATGCCCGAGCAGGTTGTTCAGGTTGGCAACGAGATCTTCGTCAAGGTCATCGACATCGATCTTGAGCGCCGTCGGATCTCGCTCTCGCTCAAGCAGGCCAACGAGGGATCCGGCGCCTCCACCGGCGACGAGGAGTTCAACCCCTATCTCTACGGCATGGCACCGGCATTCGACGATCACGGCAACTACATCGGGCCCGAGGGATTCGATCCCGAGACCGGCGAATGGAAGCCCGGCTTCGAGGACCAGCGGTCCGCGTGGGAGCGCGAATACGCGGATGCTCACGAGCGTTGGGTCGCACATCGCCGTCAGGCAGATGACGCCCGCACCGCTGATCAGGCAGCCGCAATCGAGACCGGCGATGGCTTGTCGTCTTACTCCTCAGACGGTGCTGATTCGTCAGGGACCTTGGCTTCAGACGAGGCACTCCAGGCACTGCGTGACAAGTTGACAGGCGACGAGTCCTGAAAGTCGCCCTTACCGGCGGAATTGGGTCAGGAAAGAGCGAGGTAGCTCGCCTGCTGGCCCTTCATGGGGCTGTAGTCATCGATGCTGATGTGCTCGCGCGCGAAGTTGTCGCACCGGGAACACCCGGTCTGGCGGCCGTGCGCGAGACGTTCGGCGAAGGGGTTCTTTCTTCAGACGGATCTTTGGATCGTGGTGCATTAGCGGCCATTGTCTTCTCGGATTCGCAGGCTCTGGCCCAACTCAATGCCATCACACATCCACTCATCGCTCAGCGGTCTTCGGCGTTATTGGCCGCAGCACCCGAAGATGCCGTGGTGGTCTACGAGATTCCGCTCTTAGCCGAATCAAGCCGAGTGAGGGAGTGGGACTTGGTGGTTGTGGTGGATGCTCCCGACGAGGTTCGAGTGGAGCGCCTGGTGGGTCGTGGGCTCACCGAAGCCGATGCCCGTAGCCGCATGGCTGCACAGGCGGATCGAGAGTCGCGGCTCGCGCTGGCAGACGTAGTCGTCGACAACAGCGCGGGGCCCGACCAACTGGCTGCTGCGGTGGACTCGCTATGGGAACGTCTCGTCGTAGGCTCATGACATGACGCGACCCGTGACCGACCTAGAGCGGCGGGTTGCACCCTTTGAGGTCATTTCGGACTTTGTCCCAGCTGGAGACCAGCCCACTGCCATCGCTGATATCTGTCGGCGAATTCGGGCTGGGGAGAAAGACATTGTGCTGTTGGGTGCCACCGGCACTGGGAAGAGCGCGACAACAGCGTGGGTAGTGGAGCAACTGCAGAGGCCCACTCTCGTCATGGCCCCAAACAAGACCCTCGCTGCTCAGCTTGCGCAAGAGTTTCGTGAGTTGCTCCCGAATAATGCAGTGGAGTACTTCGTCTCCTATTACGACTATTACCAGCCAGAGGCCTACGTCCCGCAAACCGATACCTACATTGAAAAAGACTCATCCATCAATGAGGAGGTCGAGCGTCTGCGGCACTCGGCCACCAACTCGCTCCTGACTCGTCGTGACGTCATCGTGGTGGCCACAGTGTCTGCGATTTATGGTCTGGGCACCCCGCAGGAATATGTCGACCGCATGGTACGACTTCGAGTGGGCCAGGAGACTGACCGCGACTCGCTCCTCCGCATGTTCGTCGATATTCAATACACCCGCAATGACATTGCTTTCACTCGTGGCACGTTCCGTGTGCGTGGTGACACTGTGGAGATTTTCCCTGTCTACGAACTGAACCCGGTACGCATTGAGTTTTTCGGGGATGACATTGAACGCCTCATGACGTTGCATCCGCTCACTGGGGAGATTCTCAGTGATGAACCTGAGCTTTACGTCTTTCCGGCCACGCACTATGTGGCTGGACCCGAGCGCATGAATCGGGCCATTGGCGAGATCGAGCAAGAGCTTGAAGCTCGCCTTGCCGAGATGGAGACACAGGGCAAACTCCTTGAGGCCCAACGGCTACGTATGCGCACCACGTTCGATATCGAGATGATGCGTCAAATCGGATCCTGTTCGGGCATCGAGAACTACTCGAGACAAATCGACGGCCGCGCTGTGGGCACGCCGCCGAACTGTCTGCTGGATTACTTTCCCGAAGACTTCCTGCTGGTCATTGACGAGTCGCATGTGTCTGTACCCCAAATCGGTGGAATGTACGAAGGGGATATGAGCCGCAAGCGCACCTTGGTGGAGCACGGATTCCGCCTACCGAGTGCCATGGATAACCGGCCGCTGCGGTTTAAGGAGTTTGAGGAGCGGGTGGGCCAGACCATCTACCTATCTGCGACACCGGGGTCATACGAACTCACCAAGGTGCAAGGCGATGTTGTGGAACAAGTTATTCGGCCCACCGGACTAGTGGACCCCCAGATCGTGGTGAAGCCCACAAAGGGGCAGATCGACGATCTACTCGCGGAGATCCGGCTGAGAGAAACCGCACGCGAGCGCGTGCTGGTGACCACCTTGACCAAACGGATGGCAGAGGACCTCACTGACTATTTTCTCGACAAGGGCGTCCGAGTTCGCTATCTGCACTCTGAGGTAGACACCCTCAGACGAGTCGAACTCCTCCGCGAATTGCGTATGGGGGAGTACGACGTGCTCGTAGGCATCAACCTCCTGCGTGAGGGTCTTGACCTCCCTGAGGTGTCGCTTGTGGCCATTCTGGACGCAGACAAGGAGGGATTCCTTAGATCCGAGACTTCCCTCATTCAGACCATCGGCCGCGCGGCCCGCAATGTCAGCGGCCAGGTGCACATGTACGCAGACAAAATCACCGACTCGATGCAGCGCGCTATCGACGAGACGACACGTCGTAGGGAAAAGCAGGTTGCCTACAACACCGAACGAGGCTTGGATCCTCAGCCGTTGCGCAAGAAGATTGCGGATATCACCGAATTGCTTGCACGTGAAGATGCCGACACTCAGGCGCTACTGGGTGCTGCGGCTTTTGAGCCACGTAAATTGCGGACCAAGGGTGAGGCAGCCGCGGCTGATCTCGAAATGCTGATCACTGAGCTCACTGCACAAATGCATGGGGCAGCCGGTGAGCTTCAGTTTGAACTCGCAGCTCGTTTGCGTGATGAGGTCTCGGATCTTAAGCGCGAACTGCGTCAGATGCGCGAAGCGGGGCACGCATGATTGTGCCGGCGTGGTTATGGATTGCGACGGTCGTTGGCCTGTGCGCGGTCATTGTCGTCGACCTCATCGTTGTTGATCGACGTCCTCGTGAATTCACCAGCAAAGATGCAGCGCGCTGGGTGATTTTCTATGTCGTCTTAGCCACCCTCTTCGCCGTATTCCTGTTTTTCTGGGCGGGCGGAACCTACGCCGGTCAATTCGTCGCGGGCTACCTGACTGAGTATTCCCTGAGTGTCGACAACCTATTTGTCTTTATGGTGTTGATGGCGTCCTTCCAAGTACCGAAGGAACTTCAACATCGTGTACTCCTCGTGGGAGTTGTGATCGCCCTAATCCTTCGAGCGGCTCTTATCGTGATCGGCGCAGAGGCGTTACATCGCTTTGCCGTCACGTTCTTCCTCTTCTCCGGGTTCCTTATCTTCACCGCATGGAAGGTCTGGCGCTCTCATGACGCGACGCCAGATCCTGACGGCAATGCCTTAGTGCGGTGGATCAGTAGGCACGTGCCGATGACACGTAACTACCACGGCACGCATCTCATGATCAAGATTGAAGGCCAGCGCACCTACACCCCGATGGTGCTGGTCATGATCGCCATCGGCACCACCGACTTGCTCTTTGCCGTCGATTCCATTCCTGCGGTCTTTGGTCTCACGCAGGAGGCCTACATCGTCTTCGCCGCAAATGCATTCGCGCTCATGGGCCTGCGTCAGTTGTATTTCCTGCTGCGCGGACTAATCAGCAAGCTGATCTACCTCAATAGGGGTCTGGCCTTGATCCTGCTCTTCATCGGTGTGAAGATGCTTTTAGAAGCGATCAATGCGACCTTCAACACTGGCCTGTGGCAGGTGCCTACGTGGCTATCGCTCGTCGTCATCGTGGGCACCCTCACGATTACGGCGTCAGCAAGCCTCATTGCGGTGAAGCGGAATCCAGCTCTGGCGATGGATATCGACAACGCGGAGTAATCGGCAGGTTTCTTGGTAATCTAGCGCCAACGAGAGCCTGAGGAGGCCCCATGAAGCGCAGTAGTGTTTTCCGCACGTGTCTCGCTGGTGCACTTGTGACCGGCTTGGGCGTGGCCGCATTGACCGCTCCGGCCAGTGCAACGACCTCCGGCAAGTCGCCGGTTCGCGGGTTGGGTGCCTACGTGAAGAATAGTGGCCTAGTTCCTCTCCGATCGATGGACGCTGTGAACAAGGTTGTTGTTATCGGCCCATTCTCGGCTGGGTCTTACGTCGTCAGTTTCACGGCACGCGTCGACACGACCGATGTGACGGGCCCGAGTGCGGACGTGCGCTGTGCAGTTGTAGCTGATCGCGGTTTGGTCGAGGTGGGGGGTCCGATGTTTCGATTCCCGTCCGGTGGCTATTTGCCTTTGAGCATTTCAGCGGCTTTCACCACAACAGCACCGGGTTCTATCGCTATCCGCTGCGGCGCGAGTGATTCCGGGAATCCGATCCCACGCCAGGTCGCGGTCGGCAACGGGCAGGTCATCGTCCAGCGCGTGTCCACCGTTCATTCGCGCTGATCTACCAGCCGCGAGATCGCCACTCACTCAGGTGCGGTCGTTCTAATCCGAGGATTGTGTCGCCCCCGTGGCCGGGATAAATCCACGTTTCATCGGGTAGTCGGTCGAAGAGCTTTTCGGTCACACCATTGAGCAACGACTCGAACCGCGCCGGGTCATCCTTAGTGTTTCCCACTCCGCCGGGGAAGAGACAATCTCCGGTGAACAGATGCGGGGGACCGTCGGGATCGTCGTACAGCAGGGCGATAGACCCCTCGGTGTGTCCGATCAGGTGAATCGCCTTGAGTTCGATGGCACCAAAAGACAGATGACCGCCGTCAGCGAGGGTGATATCTGTTTCGACGGGGATGTCGGCGGCATCGATTGCATGTGCGACCGTCATCGCTCCCGTCGCTTCGACGACCTCGGCCAGTGCCTGCCAATGATCTTTGTGGCTATGCGTCGTGATGACGTATTGCAGGCCCGTGGGTCCAATCAGCGCGAGTAGGCGATCAGGCTCGGCGGCCGCATCGACGAGGGCTTGCGCTCCGGTCGCGGTACACCTCAGGAGGTAGCAGTTGTTGTTGTAGGGACCAACGGCCAATTTGGAGATCACCAGGCCCGGAAGTTCCCGAACCGCTGCTGCGCCGCCTACCGTGACCTCGCCGGAATATGTCATGCGTGAGAGGTTAGCCTGAGAGAACACCAGAGCGGAGGCGTATGGACCGGCTGATCGTCCGTGGGGCACGGGAGCACAATCTCAAGAACGTTTCCTTGGACCTGCCCCGCGATGCACTCATCGTCTTCACGGGTCTCTCTGGCTCGGGCAAGTCTTCGCTGGCCTTCGACACGATCTTTGCCGAGGGACAGCGCCGCTATGTCGAGAGCCTGTCGTCATATGCCCGCCAGTTCCTCGGTCAAATGGATAAGCCCGATGTCGACTTCATCGAGGGCCTGTCGCCTGCCGTCTCGATCGATCAGAAGTCCACCTCCCGCAACCCGCGATCGACTGTGGGCACTGTCACAGAGGTATACGACTATCTGCGCCTGCTCTACGCGCGCATCGGGAAGCCGCACTGCCCCGATTGCGGTCGAGCAATTGCCCGGCAAACTCCCCAGCAAATTGTCGACCGCGTCATGGAGCTTCCCGAGGGCACCAAGTTCCAGGTTCTGGCACCCGTGGTGCGCGAGCGCAAGGGCGAATATTCCGATCTCTTCCGCACCATGCAGTCGCAGGGCTATTCGCGAGCCCGCGTCGATGGTGTCGTGTATGGCCTTGAGGAAGTGCCGACCCTCAAGAAGCAGGAAAAGCACACGATCGAAGTCGTGATCGATCGTCTGGCAGTGAAGACTTCTGCCAAGCGCCGTCTCACGGATTCTGTCGAAACTGCCCTCCGCTTGGCGTCTGGCGTTGTCGTGTTGGACTTCGTCGATCTGCCAGAGTCCGATCCCGATCGTGAGCGCATCTTCAGCGAGCACCTTGCCTGCCCCGACTGTGGCCTGTCTTTTGAGGAGCTCGAGCCACGCTCGTTCTCCTTTAACTCACCATTTGGAGCCTGCCCTGAGTGCAGTGGCCTCGGCACCAAGATGGAGGTTGATCCAGAGCTTGTGGTGCCTGACGGCGAACTCACCATCGCTGAGGGTGCAATGTCACCGTGGGCCGGCGGCCACGTGTCGGACTACTTCGGTCGCCTAGTCGAAGCAATGTGCGCCGAATTGGGCGTAGATGTCGACACGCCGTGGCAAAAGGTTCCGCTCAAAGCACGCAAGGCCCTGCTTTATGGTCACGCGTCCGAGATTGCGGTTCGCTACAAGAATCGCTACGGCCGTACTCGGTCGTATGTGACCGAATACGAAGGCGTGATCCCGTACGTCTCACGGAGGCATCGCGAATCTGAGAGCGACGCAAGTCGTGAACGGTTCGAGGGGTTCATGCGCGAGATTGCCTGCGAGGCCTGCAAAGGATCGCGCCTCAAGCCCATCAGCCTCGCTGTCACGATCGCAGATCGAAGCATCGCTGACGTTGCGGCACTTCCGATCGGCGAAGCAGCGACCTTCTTAGGTGGCCTCAAGCTTTCGGCGCGGGACAAGCAAATTGCAGAGCGAGTACTCAAGGAGGTCCATGAGCGGCTGGCCTTCTTGGTCGATGTCGGGTTGCACTATCTTTCCCTCGATCGCCCCGCCGGGACGTTGGCCGGCGGCGAAGCGCAGCGAATCCGCCTCGCCACGCAAATCGGCTCGGGGCTAGTTGGTGTGTTGTACGTGCTCGATGAGCCGAGCATCGGGCTGCACCAGCGCGACAATCGACGGCTCATCCAGACGTTGGTACGACTGCGCGATATGGGCAATACTTTGATTGTCGTCGAGCACGATGAGGAAACAATCGCGACTGCTGACTGGATCGTAGACATTGGCCCGGGTGCCGGTGAACACGGTGGTGAGGTCGTTGTCAGCGGCACCTTGGCTGATCTCAAGGCTCATCCGAAGTCCATCACGGGTGCTTACGTGTCCGGGCGAAAGTCCATCGAGGCGCCCTTGGTGCGTCGACCGCGCACACCAGGGCGCGAAATCGTGGTGGAGGGGGCCAAGGAGCACAACCTCAGAGATGTGACTGTCGAGATTCCACTTGGCTGCTTCGTCGCTGTGACCGGGGTGAGTGGTTCTGGCAAGTCAACTCTGGTCAATGACGTGTTGTACAACGTTCTTGCGCGCGATCTCAACGGCGCTCGCACAGTCCCTGGCCGCCACAAGCGTGTGCGCGGATTGGAGCACATCGACAAGGTTGTGCATGTTGACCAAAGCCCGATTGGCCGTACTCCGCGCAGCAACCCGGCCACCTACACCGGTGTCTTCGATCACGTACGCAAGCTCTTTGCGGACACGCAAGAGGCCAAGGTTCGCGGCTATTTGCAGGGAAGATTTTCCTTCAACGTGAAGGGCGGGCGATGCGAGGCATGTTCGGGCGACGGCACTCTTCGGATTGAGATGAACTTCCTGCCGGATGTGTATGTCCCCTGCGAGGTCTGCCATGGAGCCAGATACAACCGTGAGACTTTGGAAGTGCACTACAAGGGCAAGTCAATCTCGGAGATCTTGGATATGCCGATCGAGGAGGGTCTCGATTTCTTTGCCGCGATTCCACCCATCGCACGTCACCTCAAGACTTTGTCTGAGGTCGGCCTGGGTTATGTCCGACTCGGCCAACCTGCGCCGACTTTGTCGGGCGGTGAAGCCCAGCGCGTCAAGTTGGCCTCCGAGCTACAAAAGCGCTCGACAGGCCGCACGATCTACGTCCTGGACGAGCCCACAACTGGTTTGCATTTTGAGGACATCCGCAAACTTCTCCTCGTTCTTCAGTCGCTAGTAGACAAGGGCAACACAGTCGTGGTGATTGAGCACAACCTTGATGTGGTGAAGTGCGCAGACTGGGTCGTCGACATGGGTCCTGAGGGCGGATCTGGTGGTGGAAAGGTCGTCGCCACCGGGACCCCGGAAGCGATCGCAAAGGTTAAGGGGAGCCACACGGGGCAGTTCCTGCGTCCGATGTTCGGATCGCGTAAGTTAACCCCATGACGAACACTTCTCGACGTACCGTTCTGGCAGCCGGAGGCGCCATTGGTGTAGCTGGTGCTCTTGCCGCCTGCGGCAGTGGCTCCGGCAGTGCGACCCCGACAGCGCCCTCCTCGAAGTCGGGCGGGACACCCACCACTCTGGGCCCCAGCACTGATGTTCCTGTCAGCGGTGGCAAGGTCTATGAGAAAGACCAGGTTGTTGTCACGCAGCCCGCGCAGGGAGAGTTCAAGGCCTTTTCCGCGGTCTGTCCGCACCAGGGTTGCCTAGTTTCCAGCGTCGCGGACAATGTGATTCTGTGCCCCTGCCACGGCTCGCTTTTCAATGCGACTACGGGCGCGGTCGAGCAAGGCCCGGCTGTGCGAGGACTTGCCCCCATGGCAGTGAAGGACTCGAACGGAACTCTCGTCCTCGAATGAGGCCGTCACCGTGGCGGTGAAAAAGCCGGCTGGTATCCCCGATTCGCCCGGTGTCTATCGGTTTCGCGATGAGACCGACCGCGTTATCTATGTCGGCAAGGCTCTTAGCCTTCGCCAGCGTTTGAGTTCCTACTTCGGCACGGGTCTCGCACCACGTACATTCACGATGGTCGAGACAGCGACCAGCGTCGACTGGGTTACTGTCGACAATGAAGTTGAAGCACTGCAGTTGGAGTACTCCTGGATCAAGGAGTATGCCCCGCGATTCAATGTGCGTTACCGCGATGACAAGTCGTACCCATATCTGGCTGTCACGCTGGGCGAGCGATTCCCGCGCATCCTCGTTGTGCGTGGCGCAAAGCGCCCAGGCACCCGATACTTCGGACCCTTCACTCATGCTTGGGCGATCCGCGAGACCGTAGAGCAACTCCTGCGTGTTTTCCCCGCTCGAACCTGTAGCGCTGGAGTCTTCCGCAGAGCGGAACTTTCTGGCCGCGCGTGTCTACTCGGTGACATCGGCAAGTGTTCGGCCCCCTGTGTCGGACGAGTGACCGAGGAAGAGCATCGGGACATCGTGGATGGCTTCTGCTCGTACTTGGCAGGACACACTGGCGCCCACATTCGACGTTTACAGCGCGAAATGAAAGTGGCATCGGCCGCCCAAGAATACGAAAAGGCAGCGCGTCTCCGCGATGACATCGGGGCACTTGAGCGGGTTGCAGAACGCAGTGCGGTGGTACTCCCTGATGACACTGACGCCGACCTCGTCGCAGTTGATGAGGATGAGCTGGAGGTTGCTGTTCAGATCTTCCACGTGCGGGGAGGGCGCGTACGTGGACAACGCGGTTTCATCATGGAGAAAGTCGAAGACATTGAAGGTGTAACGCTGCTTTCTGTCGTACTGCGCGAAGTGTATGGCGACGCGGTTGAAGAAGACATGCCGCGCGAGATCCTTGTGCAGGGTCAACTCGCTGACGAGGTGGCCCTGTCCACGTGGCTGGCTGCCCGACGAAACGGTCCGGTACACATCAAGGTGCCGCAACGCGGGGATAAGCACACTCTCTTGGAGACTGTTGCCCGTAACGCCGCAGAGGCGATGGTGATGCACAAGGTGAAACGTGCAGCTGACCTGACAACAAGGAGCGCAGCTTTGGCGGAGTTGCGCGACGCTTTGGAATTGCCAGAAGCTCCGCTTCGAATCGAATGCATCGATATCTCGCATTTGTCAGGTCAAGATGCGGTCGGCTCGCTCGTGGTTTTCGAAGATGGCGCTCCCAAGCGATCGGACTACCGTTCGTTCATCATCAGTGATGATGCGGCCCAAGATGATGTTCGATCGATAGCCGAGGTTGTTACCCGAAGGTTTCGAGCCACTCCCACTGAGGAGGGGAGTCCATCCAGGTTTGCCTACCCGCCCGCCCTGCTAGTTATTGATGGCGGGCCGAGTCAGGTCGCGGCCGCTGAGGCCGCAGTTCGGCTCGCTGAAGTACCTGGTGTGACCGTAATCGGCTTGGCGAAGCGACTTGAGGAGGTGTGGCTGGCGAATACCCCGGACCCGCTCATCCTCCCGCGGGGTAGCCAAGGGCTCTATCTCCTGCAGAGACTTCGTGACGAGGCCCACCGGGTCGCTATCACCCACCAACGCCGCAAGCGCGGCAAGCGAAGCACGCGGAGCCAACTGGAAGAGGTGCCCGGGTTGGGTCCGCACCGGATTCGGGAGTTGCTGCGGCACTTTGGATCTGTCCGGAGTTTGCGAGAAGCCTCGGTGGAGGAGATCGCGTCGGTGTCTGGGATTGGGCCGGTCACCGCATCCGCGATCCACGACACGCTGGGCCGTGGAACGGGCAGAATAGGTCCAGACAGTGCGAACGACGAGGTGAAGGACGGCGAAAGTGCCTGACGTATTAGAGGTCCTCGTGGTGACTGGTATGTCTGGAGCAGGACGATCGACGGCCGCCCGAGCCCTTGAGGATCAGGGCTGGTTCGTAGTCGACAACTTGCCGCCGATGCTGTTGGAACAGATGGTCAGCACCGTTGTTCAGGGAGCCGAGATTTCGCGACTCGCGGTTGTGGTCGATGTTCGCGCAGGTGGCTTCTTTGAAACGCTTAGAGCCAGTCTGGACGATCTTCGACAGACTGGTGGGGTCGATCTGCGAATCCTCTTCCTTGAGGCCAACGACACTGTTCTCGTGCAGAGGTTTGAGGGCAATCGCAGACCGCATCCGTTGCAGGCGGGCGAGCGACTCGTGGACGGCATTCGGCGCGAGCGCGAGATTCTTGCCGACGTGAGAGAGTCTGCCGATCTCGTCATCGACACCAGCACGCTCAATGTTCACGATCTTCGGCGCAAGGTTGAGGCAGCATTCGCAGATCACGCCGATGTGAGACTTCGTGCCACGGTGCTGAGTTTCGGGTTCAAGTACGGGCTGCCGGTCGACGCTGATGTCGTTCTCGATGCCCGATTTTTGCCCAATCCGCACTGGGTTCCGGAGCTTCAAAAGCAGACCGGGCTAGATGGTCCAGTTAACGATTACGTTGTTGACTCGCCGTCTGCCCGTGAGTTTCTGGACCGAGCAGCGGGACTAATTGATCTGGCAGCGGAGGGCTACCTGCGCGAGGGCAAGCGATACGTGACGATCGCGATCGGCTGCACTGGTGGCAAGCATCGAAGCGTGGCCATC
Organism: uncultured bacterium; assembly: GCA_903850745.1. Taxonomy (GTDB): domain Bacteria; phylum Actinomycetota; class Actinomycetes; order S36-B12; family S36-B12; genus CAINMH01. The sequence goes on along the minus strand of CAINMH010000129.1, from coordinate 33,743 downwards.
GCTGAGAACCTGGCAGCTCGATTGGTGATCGACGGTGTCGAATCCCTTGTTGTTCATCGCGATCTGGGTCGCGAATGAGTAATCAGCCCCGAATAGTCGCACTCGGCGGTGGGCACGGTCTTGCTGCCAGTCTCCGTGCCGTTCGTCTTCTTACGCCGCACGTCATCGCTGTGGTGGGAGTTGCCGACGACGGTGGCTCGAGTGGCCGCATTCGCGAAGAGCTCGAAGTGGTCCCCCCCGGCGACCTGCGCATGGCATTAGCGGCCCTGTGCGGTGAGGACGCGTGGGGGGAGACTTGGAGTCGGGTCGTGCAGCACCGGTTTGGTGGCAAGGGACCCTTGGCTGGTCACGCGTTGGGCAACCTCTTGATCACTGCCCTCTGGGAGGAGACGGGCGACCTCGTCGCCGGGCTGGATTGGGTGGGCGCGCTGTTACGAACAGAAGGACGCGTCCTCCCCGCCGCCATCGAGCCGATCGAGCTAATCGCCACGGTGCTCGGCGGTGACCCGGCACACCCAGACGAACTTGTGGAGGTTCGCGGGCAGGTGCGGATAGCGACGACGTCGGGTTCCGTAGTTCGGGTGCAGATCTGCCCAGCCGCACCGCAGGCCTGCGCTGAGGCGGTCACGGCGATCACCAGTGCCGACATCATCATTCTCGGCCCCGGGTCCTGGTTCACGAGCGTGATGCCACATCTGCTCATCCCGGGGATTCGTGAGGCCCTGGTGCAATCTTCAGCGGTGAAGATTCTGGTTCTGAATCTCGGCCCGCAAGCAGGGGAGACGACCGGATTCACTCCCGAGAATCACTTGAGGGTTCTCCGTGAACACGCGCCAGACCTCAGCCTCTCCGTGGTGATCGCGGACCAGGGGCGGGTGACAGACCCAGATCGCCTCGCAGCGGTCAGTGGGGGTGCTTACGTCCATTTGGCCGATGTCACCGACCGCGGGGACACCTCACTCCATGACCCGGAGTTGCTCTCCATCGCCATGCAGGAGGCGCTGCACATGTCCGCAGGTGCGCATGACAGGATCACCGCATGGCGATGACCGCCGTCGTCAAAGACGAGTTGAGTCGCTTTGCGGTGAAGCGTTCCTGCTGCCGCAAAGCGGAAGTGGCGTCCCTTCTTCGTTTTTGCGGCGCACTCCACATTGTTTCCGGTCGAATCGTTCTTGAGGTAGAACTCGACACAAGTACCATCGCTCGGCGTTTGCGCACCGATATCTTCGAGATCTATGGGCACGAGAGTGAACTTGCGGTCGTGCAACACAATGGATTGCGCAAAGGAAACCGCTATCTCGTTCGAGTCGTCGAGGGTGGCGAGGCGCTGGCTCGGCAGACTGGGATCGTCGATGGAAGTGGTCGGCCTGTTCGTGGGCTTCCGCCGGCCGTTGTTAGCGGGGGTGTTTGTGACTCCGAAGCCGCATGGCGCGGGGCATTTCTCGCCCACGGCTCGTTGACAGAACCGGGACGTTCGTCGTCCCTAGAGATCACGTGCCCCGGGCCTGAGGCTGCGCTGGCTCTAGTCGGTGCCGCACGGCGGATGGGTCTCTCAGCAAAGTCACGCGATGTACGCGGTGTTGATCGCGTAGTCATTCGCGATGGGGATGCCATCTCGGCGCTTCTTACTCGCATGGGTGCCCATGAGTCTGTGATGGCGTGGGAAGAGCGTCGGATGCGTCGAGAAGTTCGTGCGACGGCGAATCGGCTGGCGAACTTCGACGATGCCAATCTTCGTCGTTCTGCCAGAGCCGCGGTTGCCGCTGGTGCTCGTGTGCAAAGGGCGCTAGAAATTCTTGGGCCAGATGTCCCTGATCACCTCGCGGAGGCGGGTCGGCTCCGACTCGATCATCGCCAAGCGAGCCTTGAAGAACTTGGCGCACTGGCGGACCCACCCATGACCAAAGACGCAATCGCTGGTCGCATCCGTCGGTTATTGGCGATGGCAGACAAGCAGGCGCAGGAGCTCGGTCTTCCGTCGACAGAATCGGCAATTGATCCCGAAAACATTCTGTAAATCCACGCGAATTTCGGTATCGGATACCCCGAAATGTTGCTCTTGTGGGTTAGGTAGGCTCGTGCCAATGCGGTGATGGGGTCACCGCGATCTAAGAGGAGTGACTGTGACGATCAAGGTGGGAATCAACGGCTTCGGTCGTATTGGGCGTAACTTTTATCGCGCCCTGCTTGCCTCGAATTCAACGGACATCGAGATCGTGGGGATCAACGATCTGACGGACACTGCAACACTTGCCTACCTGACCAAGTACGACAGCATTCTTGGCCGACTGCCGGTCTCTGTGGAAGCTGCCGATGGCGCGTTGATTCTCGACGGCAAGCGCGTGCGTGTGACAGCGGAGCGCGACCCAGCTGCCCTTCCATGGCGCGAACTCGGCGCAGACATTGTCATTGAGTCCACTGGACACTTCACCGACGCTAACAAGGCACGCGCACACATCGAAGCCGGTGCCAAGAAGGTCATTATCTCAGCGCCGGCAAAGAACGAGGACGTCACGATTGTCTTGGGCGTTAATGAGGGTGATTACGATCCCGCCAAGCACGACGTGATCTCCAACGCGTCGTGCACCACGAACTGCTTGGCTCCAATGGCCAAAGTGCTTGACGATAGTTTCGGAATCGAGCGCGGAATGATGACAACCATCCACGCCTACACCAACGACCAGAAAATCCTTGATTTCCCTCACGAGGATCACCGCCGCGCCCGTGCTGCCGCGATCAACATGATCCCCACCACTACAGGGGCGGCCAAGGCGGTGAGTCTCGTCCTTCCACAGCTCAAGGGTCGTCTGGACGGTTACGCCATGCGCGTGCCGACACCCACGGGTTCGGCGACAGATCTCACCGTGGAGCTGCGCACTCCGGCAACAGCTGCAGAAATCAACGCTGTCATGAAGGCTGCTGCTGAGGGCCCGCTTCGCGGCATCATGACCTACACCGAAGATCCCATCGTCTCGACCGACATCGTGACAGATCCATCCTCGGTGACTGTTGATGCTGGAATGACGAATTCCTTAGGAACAATGGTCAAGGTCCTAGGCTGGTATGACAACGAATGGGGTTATTCCAATCGCCTCGTCGACCTCACCAAGTACGTCGGCAAGCGCCTCTAGCTCGTGCGTTCTCTCGCTGACCTCGATGTCACCGGGCGCGTAGTCCTACTGCGCTCGGATCTGAATGCTCCGCTACACGATGGTGTAGATGGATCAGAGGTCGCCGACGACACTCGCATTCGGGCGAGCGTCGAGACAATCCAGAGCCTGCGCGCACGCGGCGCACGAATTGTGGTCATCTCGCACCTGGGTCGTCCCAAGGGCGGGCCGGAGGCAAAGTACTCACTCACTCCAGTTGCCTTGCGCCTCGGTGAATTGCTGGGCACCAATGTCCCAGTCGCTGTCGATATTTCTGAAGCGCGAACAATGGCCTCGAGGTTGAGCAATGGCGACGTAATCTGCTTGGAAAACATTCGCTTTGATCCACGTGAGACCAGCAAAGATGCGGCAGTGCGTCAGGAACTTGCGGCGGAACTTGCCACGGTCGGTGAACTGTTCGTGAGCGACGGCTTTGGCGTGGTGCATCGCGAGCAGGCATCGGTATCCGATATCGCCAAGCTTCTGCCCAGCGCCCCGGGGCTTCTAGTCCAGGCGGAGGTGGATGTGTTCTCCAGACTTCTGCAAAGCCCTGAGCGTCCCTACGTTGTGGTTCTCGGTGGTTCCAAGGTTTCCGACAAACTCGCCGTGATCGGCAAACTGCTAGAACATGTGGATCACCTGCTCATTGGCGGTGGGATGGCATTTACCTTCCTCGCGGCCCAAGGTCACGAGGTGGGCAGCTCACTTCTCGAAGCAGACCAGATCGAGACTGTGCGTGGTTTTCTAGCAACAGCCAAGGAACGCGGCGTGGATCTTCGCCTTCCCGTCGACGTAGTCGTGTCCGAGAGATTTGCTGGGGGAGGGGAAACCCAGGTTGTGTCGGCAGACGCCATTCCTTCAGGCTGGATGGGCCTCGACATCGGCCCCGCGACCATTGCAGATTTCGAATCGGTTATCGCTCAGGCGCGAACCGTAGTCTGGAATGGGCCGATGGGTGTCTTCGAGATTGCCGAATTCGCGCGTGGCACTCGCTGTGTGGGTGAAGCGATAGCTGCAAGCCCGGGGATGAGTGTCGTGGGCGGTGGTGACTCAGCCGCAGCGGTTGCGGTCTTCGGCATTGAAGGATTCAGCCACGTATCCACCGGAGGGGGTGCCAGCCTCGAATTCCTCGAAGGCAAAGCCCTCCCCGGTCTTGTTGCATTGGAGAACAGCCTGTGAGCCACAATCGTCTGCCCATGATGGCCGGCAACTGGAAGATGAATCTCAATCATCTTGAAGCGATCGCGGTTGTCCAACGCTTAGCTTTCACGTTTAACGACGCTGACTATGAAGCGGTCGAGGTGGTGCTGCTTCCGCCGTACACCGACATTCGTTCTGTGCAAACCGTGATTGATGGGGACGGCTACCGATTGCGATACGGCGCTCAGGATGTCTCCGCGCATGAGTCGGGCGCCTTCACCGGCGAGGTTTCAGGCGCCATGTTGGCCAAACTCGGATGTAGCGTCGTTGTGGTGGGCCACAGCGAGCGGCGCCTCTACCACCACGAGACTGATGAGACTGTGAACGTCAAGGTTCGGGCGGCCCTGCGCCATTCACTCACGCCCATCGTCTGCGTGGGTGAAGGTCTCGATGTCCGCCGTGAAGGCGGGCAGGTGTCCTACACCTTGGCTCAGGTCGCCGGATCTTTGGCCGGGTTCAGCGCGGAGGAGGTCGCCAAGACGGTGATCGCCTATGAGCCGGTCTGGGCCATCGGCACCGGCGAAGTGGCGACGCCCGAGGACGCTCAGGAGGTCTGCAGTGCCATCCGAGGTTGGTTGGCTGCGGAGCATGGCGCCGAGGTGGCTCAGGCGGTTCGGGTTCTCTACGGCGGCTCGGTGAAGTCGGCGAACATTGCCGGGATCATGGACCAGCCAGACGTGGATGGGGCCCTCGTGGGGGGTGCGAGTCTCGATCCGGACGAGTTCGTAGGGATTGTGCGCTACCGAATGCACGGCGACGCCTAGCCATCGCGTATCCTTCCCCCATGGTCCAGACCTTCACCATCATCCTTTCGGTGCTGCTCATCATCACCAGCCTCATGCTGATTGTTCTCATCCTGCTCCACCGGGGTAAGGGCGGCGGCCTCTCTGATCTTTTCGGTGGTGGCGTCAGCTCGTCCATCGGTGGATCGTCAGTAGCCGAACGCAATCTGGACCGACTTACTGTCGCGATCGGCCTGATTTGGGTCGCCTGCGTCGTAGCCGTTGGTCTGCTCGTCAAGACCACCTCTGGCTGACTCACCGCAATTTATCGAAAGGGGCCCTCGTGGCGTCAGGTAGTGCAATTCGTGGGAGTCGTGTCGGTGCTGGCCCTATGGGTGAAGCCGAACGTGGCGATTCAGCGCCTCGCGTACACATCACCTACTGGTGTGCGCATGGCCACCAGACCACTCCTAGTTTCGCCTCCGATGCCGTGGTCCCAGAGTCTTGGGATTGCCCACGTTGTGGGTGGCCGGCGAGTCAGAACGAATCGGCTCCACCGGCACCGCCGAAAGTCGAGCCGTACAAGACCCACCTTGCCTATGTCAAGGAACGTCGTTCCGATGTAGATGGCGAGTCGATTCTCGAAGAGGCGCTGCAAAGACTGCAGGCACGCAGCGGTCGCACGCGCTGACGCACGTGAATCAATCGGTGACAACATCGGCGCGACGTGGTCCCGGAGCCACGATCAAAGCCTATTTCCTTGTCACCAAACCTCGGATCATTGAACTTCTGCTTGTCACTACGGTGCCCACGATGCTTTTGGCACAAGATGGCATCCCGCCGCTTCGTGTGGTGTTGGTGACTCTAATTGGTGGTTCGTTGGCAGCAGCAGGTGCCAATACGCTCAATAGCGTCTACGACCGCGACATCGACATGCTCATGGAGCGCACGGGACACCGCCCGCTCGTTACCGGCGAGATTTCGCCGCGTGCAGGATTGATCTACGGCCTCATCCTCAGCGTCGCCAGCGTGGTGCTCATGTTTGTGACGACTAATCCTCTTGCAGGTATCCTCACCGCTGTCGCTATCGCCTTTTACGTTCTCGGCTACACCATGTTGCTCAAGCGCAGGACTGCCCAGAACATCGTGTGGGGTGGTGCAGCGGGTTGCATGCCCGTACTCATCGGTTGGGCCGCCGTGGATGGTGGGCGGTCCTGGTGGATTCCGATCTTGCTATTTCTTGTCGTGTTTTGGTGGACTCCGCCGCACTACTGGCCGTTGGCTTTCCGCTATCGCGATGAATACGAGTTGGCAGGCGTGCCCATGCTTCCTGTCGTCGCCGCGCCGCGAGCTGTGGGAAGACAGATCATCATCTATTCGTGGGTGATGATTGCAACCTCATTGGTTCTCATCCCGGTGGCGGGCATGGGCATCGTGTACTCAGCCGCAGCCGTTGTACTCGGGGCTATCTTCCTCTATGAGGCATATGCGTTGTCCGCGCGACTGCGTAAGGGCGACGTCCCCATCAAGCCGATGCGACTCTTCCACTACTCGATCACGTACCTTGCCCTGCTATTTCTCGTTGTTGCTACTGACCCGTTCTTGCCCTGAGCTGACCGCGGTGCCCCGATCCTGCAGCGAGAGCAACAGGAACAACACGACTATCCAGAGCACCGCTGCCCCAGCTACGTGAAAAGACACCAAGAGCCACGGCAGGCCAGTGAAGTACTGCGTGTAGCCGATCAGTCCTTGAACGACGGTGACTCCCATCAAGCCCCAAGCGAGCGCGCGTGCGCGACGGGGTGTGTGCAGAAGATGCAGGGCCACGATCAGCCCAATGAGAAGCCCAATGAAGAGCAGGACCAGGTCGGCGTGCACCCACGAGACCGTGCGTGGATCAAATCCAAGCCGGTTTGGTGTGTCGGCATCACCGGAGTGCGGGCCGCTGCCAGTCACGATTGTGCCCAAAGTGATGACGGCTGCACTGACGACCACCAAGGTGCGGCCAAGCCACAGCACGGGTATTGGGACGAGCGGGCGAGGCGAGAGCCCAGTCTCACCTGAACGCACTACGAGATTTACACATCCGGCAACAATGGCGATGGAAACCAAGAAGTGGCCAGCCACAATGGCCGGGTTCAAGCCTGTCAATACCGTGATGCCACCCAGAATTGCTTGGGCGAATGTGCCCAGAACGGGGATAGCGCTTAGCAGCACGAGGGTGCGTGTCTTCGGGCCAACGAACTGTGTGCCCCTTCGCCGAGCAATGACGACAAGTGAACCAACGAGAGCCGCTAGCGACAAAATGACTAAGAGGAACGTCAACGTGCGATTGCCAAACTCGACGTACTTGTGCCAAGACTCAGCCTGATGCGCGGTTGGCGTTATGGATCCGTCGGCACAGTCGGGCCAGTCGGGGCAGCCGAGCCCAGATCCTGTAACCCGCACGATCGCGCCAGTGACGATAATCCCACTCTGAGCAACGAGGTTTGCCCAGAACACAACTCGGAGCCAGCGTGGGATCACGGTTCCACCTTAAGCCTTATTGCCATTTGAAGAACCTTGCGGCTAGACCGCAACCCACACCGGCCCAAGCGATCAAAATGAGTGCAGGCAACCAGGCAAAATTGCCCTGAATCATGGCATCGCGAAGACCAGTGCCCAACGCTGCCGAGGGCAGAATTTGTACGGCGGCGGACATGCTGCTGGGAAGCCGATCGGAAGCAACGATCGTGCCGCCAGCGAGCAACAAGATGAGGTAGATGCCGTTAGCGATGGCCAAGGTCGCCTCTGCTCGGAGCACGCCAGCAAGCAATAGCCCGAGCGAAGCAAAAGCGGCCGTTCCCAAGATGATGAGGACTATTGCCCAACCAATTCCTGTCGCGGACCACCCCAACATCAGCCCCACTCCGATGATCATGGCGAACTGGATTATCTCCACCGCTGCCACTGCGAGGCCTTTTGCAGCGAGAATTTGGGTTCGCGTCAGGGGAGTGGTGCCGAGCAGGGTGAGCGAGCCGTAGCGCCGCTCGAATCCGGTGGCAACTGCCAAGCTAGTGAAGGCCGCGGACATCACGGCAAGGGTCAAAATACCCGGCACGACGATCGCGACCCGGTCGGTTCCGCCGAGATCGACGATCGAACTTAGGGACAGTCCCAGAAGCAGTGCGAGGGGAATGATCAGCGTCAGGAGCAGTTGTTCGCCGTTGCGCAATGTCGACTTGAGCTCGTACGAAGCCTGTCGGATAACGCGCCGATAGCTCGGAGCGGCCCCCGGTGCGGGGGTGAAGTCGAGACTCATTGGCTTACCTCGTGGAAAAGGTCTTCCAGAGTGCGCCGACCGCGGACGATGTCGCGAGCAACAACTCCGTGATCACGAGCCCAAGCCAAGATGACGTCATTGGTGTTGTCAGGCAGCACACCTTCGGCGACGTAACGCCCGGGAGAAATCTCCAAGACAGGCACGCCAATGTTCCGGCTGAGATCCTCTGTCGAAACGTGCAGGCCGCTAAGGAACGTCACGCGATCAGCTTCAGCGGCACCAAGTTCGCGAGGTGATCCGGACGCGACAACCGCGCCACGAGCAACGATGACGATGTGGTCGGCGAGTCGCTCAGCCTCATCGAATTGATGGGTAGATACAACAACGGTCAGTCCAGCGGCCTTGAGGTCTCCGAGGAGATTCCAGACCAATCCGCGAGCGAGCGGATCGAGGCCTGATGTGGGCTCGTCGAGGATCACCAGTTCGGGGCGACCGACGAGAGCGCAGATGAGTCGCACTCGTTGCTGCTCTCCACCGGACATTCGACGGTAGGCGGTGCGCACGTCAGAGACGCCGAGGCGCTGCGCCAACAGGGTCACATCGAGAGGGTGCGCGTACATGCCAGCGAGGTGATGGGCGAACTCCACGCCCCGGCTACTGCCTGGCACGCCACCGGATTGGAGCATCACGCCCACTTTTGGGGCGAGGGTGACTCGGTCCCGGATCGGATTGGCGCCAAGGACCTGAACCACCCCTGACTGGGCGGGGCGAATTCCGGCACAGACTTCCATAGTCGTGGTCTTGCCGGCGCCATTGCGGCCCAGTACAGCCGTGATCTGACCGCTAGGGACCATCAGATGGAGATCTCGGACCGCCGTGACATCGCCGTAGCGCATGGTGAGACCCTGGATTTCGATCGCGGGGTTCCTCACGAATAGCAGTGTACGTGGGCCCCGGTGTTGCGCTCGCAGGGAATTGCGCAACAATAAGGGTATGAAATTAGCCGACGCCCCCGAGCGGGTCGCGCGGTCGCTCCTCTTAGAGGGACCGGCGACCGCCGCAGAGCTCGGCGTTCGGCTAGGAGTGAGCGGCACCGTGGTCCGCCGGCACCTTGACCACCTAGAGGCAGATGGGGTCGTAGTCGCGAGCGAGACCCCGCCCTTCGGGCCTCGTCGCGTGCGCGGACGCGGTCGTCCCGCGCGCGTGTATTCACTCACGGACATCGGTCGCGAGGTATTCGAGCAGTCCTACGACGATTTGGCCGCCTCCGCCTTGCGTTACGTGCTAGAGCTCGGGGGAGAAGAAGCGATTGCGACATTCGCCCAACGGCGGGCCGCTGAGTTCGAATCTCGCTACCGAGCCCAAGAGAACGCCACGACCTCAGAACGCGTCGAGGCGCTCGCGAGCGCACTGACCCGAGATGGCTACGCCGCGTCGACTGTCCGAGCCGCTGAGGGCTCCGACGGAGTGCAGTTGTGCCAGCATCACTGCCCTGTTTCTCATGTAGCCGCCGAATTCCCACAACTGTGCGAGGCCGAGACAGTGGCATTCGGTCGAATTCTCGGCACCCATGTTCAGCGCCTAGCCACCATTGCACATGGTGATGGCGTATGCACCACTCACGTACCGAATCTCGGTCGTGACGATTCGCTCGTTCTCGCGGGAAGGATGTCCAATGACAGCCATTGACGACGATCTTGAAGGCCTTGGTCGCTATCAGTTTGGATGGTCCGACCCGGACAGCGCGGGCACAAACGCTCGCCGCGGCATCAACGAGGACGTGGTGCGTGACATCAGCGCGAAGAAGTCCGAGCCACAGTGGATGCTCGATTTGCGGTTGAAGGGTCTGCGTCTCTTCGAGCGCAAACCAATGCCCACGTGGGGTTCTCAGCTCGATGGGATCAAGTTCGACACCATCAAGTACTTCGTGCGCTCCACGGAGAAGCAGGCCACGTCCTGGGACGAACTCCCCGCTGACATTAAGAACACCTACGATCGTTTGGGCATCCCGGAGGCCGAGAAGCAACGTCTCATCTCTGGTGTGGCGGCTCAGTACGAAAGTGAGGTCGTCTATCACAAGATTCGCGAGGATCTCGAGGAGCAGGGCGTGCTATTCCTCGATACTGACACTGCATTGCGAGAGCACGAGGATATCTTCCGCGAGAATTTCTGCTCAGTAATCCCCGTGGGCGACAACAAATTTGCAGCGCTTAACACCGCCGTGTGGTCAGGTGGATCTTTCATCTATGTGCCCAAGGGCGTCAAGGTCGATATTCCCCTGCAGGCCTATTTCCGCATCAACACCGAGAACATGGGTCAGTTCGAGCGGACCTTGATCATCGTCGACGAGGACGCTTACGTGCATTACGTCGAGGGCTGCACAGCACCCATTTACTCCTCTGACTCTTTGCACTCTGCAGTAGTGGAAATCATCGTGAAGAAGGGTGCCCGCTGCCGCTACACGACTATTCAGAACTGGTCCAATAACGTGTACAACCTCGTGACGAAGCGCGCCGTGGCGCATGAGTCGGCCACGATGGAGTGGATCGACGGCAATATTGGTTCAAAGGTGACCATGAAGTACCCGGCGGTGTGGCTAGTGGGGGAGCACGCCAGAGGCGAGACGCTATCCATCGCCTTCGCAGGTGAAGGTCAGCACCAAGACGCCGGTTCGAAGATGGTGCATGCTGCACCAAACACGTCGTCATCCATCGTGTCAAAGTCGGTGGCGCGTGGCGGTGGTCGCACTTCGTACCGAGGTCTTGTGCAGATTCTCGAAGGCGCGCACGGGTCGAAGAGCACTGTTCGATGCGATGCGCTTCTCGTCGACGATATTTCGCGTAGCGACACCTACCCCTACGTTGACGTTCGCGAAGATGACGTGTCCATGGGGCACGAAGCAACAGTCTCCAAGGTCAGCGCCGATCAGCTGTTCTATCTGATGTCACGCGGCATGAAAGAAGACGAGGCGATGGCCATGATTGTGCGTGGTTTCGTTGAGCCGATTGCCCGTGAATTGCCGATGGAGTACGCCCTCGAACTGAACCGGCTCATCGAGCTCCAGATGGAAGGCGCGGTCGGTTAATGACCATCACGCACACTGATTTTGTAGCACCCACAGGCCGTGAAGAACAATGGCGGTTTACCCCGCTAGCGAGGCTGCGCGGTCTTGAGGCAGAAGCGGAGTTCACGGGGCAGGTCGGTATCGATTGGGATCCCACAGATTGCCGGGTAGAGCGGTGTTCGAAAGACGGGATTCGCTACGAACCGGTTGATCGTGTCTCGTCGCGCGCGTGGGCCGATATCTCCGAGGTAGTGCAGGTCACGATCCCGCGTGAGCGTGCTGGTGGACCAAGTGTCAATGTTCGTGTCAAGGGGCTCGGGGGCGTTGCATCCGGGCATATTCGCATTGTGGCCGAATCATTTAGCTCGGCCACAGTGGTGCTCACGCACACCGGTGCTGGTGCGTTTGCCGGCAACGTCGACATCGTGGTGGGCGACGGAGCCTCGCTTACGGTCGTGTCGCAGCAGTTGTGGGACGCTGACGCGTTGCATCTTGGCCATCATCACGTGACCGTGGGGCGTGATGCTCGCTACCGTTCCGCTGTTGTCACATTGGGTGGCGATGTGGTGCGTCTGGTGTCTACCGTTGACTACGCGGGTCCAGGTGGAGACGCAGAGATGTTGGGCGTCTTCCTTGTGGGTCCTGGCCAGCATGTCGAACACCGACTTCTCGCTACGCATACCGAGCCGCACTGTAGAAGCAATGTTGCCTATAAGGGTGCCCTAGACGGCGACGGTGCTCATTCGGTGTGGATTGGTGACGTTATTGTCCGACCGAATGCCATCGGTACGGATACCTACGAGCTCAATCGCAATCTTCTGCTCTCTGAAGGCGCCCGTGCTGATTCGGTACCCAATCTCGAACTCGAGACTGGCGAGATCACCGGAGCTGGCCATGCGAGCGCCACGGGTCGATTCGATGATGATCAACTGTTCTATCTACAGTCCCGTGGAATCCCGATCGATGTCGCACGCATGCTAGTGGTCCGTGGTTTCTTTGCTGACGTGGTGCAACGGGTCGGAGATCCTGATCTCGAGGCAGCCGTGCTGTTGTCCGTGGACGCACGCCTTGAGTCATTGGGGCTCGGTCGCATAGATGAGGGCATTGATTCATGAGCGAATGGGTTGATGTGTGCGCTCTCGGTGACGTTCCGGAACCTGGTGCACACCGGGTGATGTTGGGCGCTGAGCCCGTAGCCGTGGTCCGTTCTGAGGGTCAGGTGTACGCCATTCGCGATGTGTGCTCACATGCTGATGTTGAATTGTCCGAAGGTGAAGTCGAAGGCTGTTTCATCGAGTGCTGGCTACACGGTTCTCGCTTCGATCTACGCACCGGTATTCCGGCGTCACTCCCGGCGCTCTCAGCTGTTCCTGTTTATGCCGTGCGCGTTGACGGTGCTGGACCACAAGCTCGTATTCATGTTTCACTAAATGCTGGAGGGCAGTCGGCGTGACCGAACTACACATTCGCGACCTTCGCGTAAGTATTGATACCGATGGCGGAGAGCGTGAAATTCTTCGTGGGGTCAATCTCACCATCAAGGGCAATGAGACCCACGCGGTCATGGGACCCAACGGGTCTGGCAAGTCGACGCTCGCCTACGTCATCGCTGGCCATCCAAAGTACCGCGTGACCAGTGGATCCATCACTCTCGATGGCGCAGACCTGCTGGCGCTGAGCGTTGACGCACGCGCTCGTGCTGGCGTGTTTCTCGCGATGCAGTACCCAGTCGAGGTCCCTGGTGTGTCTGTCTCGAATTTCCTTCGAACTTCTGTTACAGCAATTCGGGGAGAAGCACCCAAACTGCGAACGTGGACCAAAGATGTAAAGGAGGCTATGAACGAATTGTCCATGGATCCTTCTTTCGCTGAGCGCAACGTCAATGAAGGCTTTTCCGGTGGTGAAAAGAAGCGTCACGAAATCTTGCAAATGGAACTCCTCAACCCCGCGATTGCCGTGCTCGATGAGACGGACTCTGGCTTGGACGTAGACGCTCTTAAAGTCGTGTCAGATGGCGTCAATCGCTTCCGCGAACGCGGTGACAAAGGTGTTTTGCTCATCACCCACTACACCCGCATCCTGAAGTACGTACGCCCCGACTTCGTCCACGTTTTCTTTGACGGCGAAATCGTCGAGAGTGGTGGCCCCGAACTTGCTGACATTCTCGAGTCGGAGGGCTACGAGCGTTACGTCAACAAGGCGGCCAATATCTCGTGAATGCAGTCGCACCACTTGACGTCGCAAGGATTCGGGAAGACTTTCCGATCCTTCGACGTCACGTGCGCGGAAAGCCGCTGATTTACCTGGACTCGGGTGCGACGTCTCAGAAGCCCCTTGCTGTTTTGGACGCAGAGCGCGAGTTCTACTTGACCTGCAATGCCGCCGTACACCGCGGCGCACATGCGCTTGCTGAGGAGGCCACTGACGCCTACGAGTCGGCCCGGGCTCGAATCGCGGCGTTTGTGGGAGCTCACGCTCACGAGATCGTCTTCACCCGAAATGCCACGGAGGCGATCAACCTCTTGGCCTACGCATTTTCTAACTCCACCGACAAGGCTCGTAACGCAGCGTCGCTCCCTGATGGTGCCGAGCGCTTTGTACTACGGCCTGGTGACGAGATCGTTGTCACCGAGATGGAACACCATGCAAATTTGGTGCCGTGGCAGGAGGTGTGTGCGAAGACTGGCGCCACGCTGCGCTGGATCGGCCTCACTGACGAGGGGCGACTAGATCTTTCCGACCTCAGTGTTATCACCGAGCGCACCAAGGTGGTGTCTTTCGTTCATCAGTCCAACATCCTAGGAACCATCAATCCGGTCGCGACCATCGCTGCTGCCGCTCGGGCAGTCGGGGCGTTAGTTATTCTCGATGCCTGTCAGTCGGTCCCACACATGCCCGTGGATGTCGCCGATCTCGACGTAGACGCCATTATGTGGAGCGGGCACAAAATGCTTGGACCGAATGGGATCGGCTGTCTCTGGGCGAAGGAAAGTGTTCTTGCCGCGATGCCGCCGTTCATCTCAGGTGGTTCGATGATCGAGACCGTCACGATGGAGTCATCAACGTACGCACCGCCGCCCCAAAGATTTGAAGCGGGCACACCAATGACCGCTCAGGCCATCGGTCTCGCTGCAGCGGCGGATTACCTCACTGCTCTTGGCATGGACCGGGTGCACCACCACGAGGAGATGTTGACTGTCGCAATGCTTGACGGTCTTGGATCAATTGATGGCGTCAAGATCATCGGCCCAGGTGTGGGTCAGCGCGGGAGTGCTGTGTCTTTTGTTGTTGATGGAGTGCATCCGCACGATGTCGGTCACATTCTTGATTCGCGTGGCGTTGCGGTTCGAGTGGGTCATCATTGCGCGTGGCCAACAGTTCGCCGCATGGGCGTACCTGCGACAACGCGCGCTACGCCCTATATCTACAACGACCTTGAGGACATCGACGCACTGGTTGAGGGAGTCATTGCGGCCCGCGATTTCTACTGGGGATCTCGATGAGTGACGATCCGCTGCACCAGGAGATCATTCTCGATCATTATCGCAATCCCCGAGGGCGCGGGCTTCGCGCGCCGTTCGAGGTGCAGGTCCATCACGTCAATCCCACGTGCGGGGATGAGATTGATCTTCGAGTCCACCTCACGAAAGACGCCGACGGCCGCGTGGTCGTCAGCGACGTGTCCTACGATGGGCAGGGTTGTTCGATTTCTCAGGCAAGCGCCAGCGTGCTTGCTGAACAGATCGTGGGACTTTCGCTAGGGGACGCACTCATGGTCCAGCAAGGTTTTAGTGAGCTTATGCAGTCTCGTGGCACCTTAACTCCCGATGAGGACTTGCTAGGTGACGGAATTGCTTTTGCTGGGGTCTCTAAGTACCCAGCGCGAGTGAAGTGCGCACTGCTTGCCTGGATGGCATGGCGAGATGCGGTTAGTCAGGCAGTGGACAGCGTGGTCGAAGGGAAAACTAGTGAGTGAAACAGCGAGTGAATTGGTGTGGGAAGCGATGAAGGATGTCGTGGACCCCGAACTCGGCATCAATGTCGTCGATCTAGGTTTGGTGTACGACGTGCACGTGGACGACACGGTCGCGACCTTGGATATGACGCTGACCTCGGCTGCTTGCCCGCTGACCGATCAGATCGAGGACCAGACTCGCGCGGCCTTGAGCGGTGTGGTGAGTGACTACCGGATCAACTGGGTTTGGATGCCGCCGTGGGGCCCAGACAAGATCACCGATGACGGTCGCGACATGTTGCGGGCGCTCGGCTTTAATCTCTAATGATCTCTGCTGCTGGTATTGAACTTCGAGCTGGACCAGACGCACTCCTTGTAGACGGCTCACTTCGGATAGGACCAGGTGATCGGGTAGGCCTCGTTGGTCGCAACGGGGCCGGCAAAACCACGCTCATGCGCACCTTGGCTGGTGAGACTCAGCCGGCGGCAGGACAGATCACGCGCTCCGGGACGGTGGGGTATCTCCCGCAGGATCCGCGTACGGGCGACCTCGAGATCACCGCGCGCGGCAGAATTCTGTCAGCCCGTGGTCTCGACGAGATCGTGACTCGACTGCACACCGCGTCAGAACGGATGGGGAGCACCACGGGAGAAGCGCTGGACAAGGTCATGTCGCAATATGCTCGCGCGGAAGCTGAGTTCATGGCTCTGGGCGGCTACGCCGTCGAATCGGAGGCCGCAACAATTGCGGCAAGTGTCGGGCTCCCGGAGCGAGTCCTCGGCCAGCCCCTAGGCACTCTGTCGGGCGGCCAACGTCGACGAGTTGAACTGGCCCGAATTCTCTTCAGCGGCGCAGACGTGCTCTTGTTGGATGAGCCGACTAACCACCTTGATGCTGACTCCATTGGCTGGTTGAGACGTTTCCTTGGCGCCTACAAAGGTGGATTCATCGTGATCAGTCACGACACCGAACTCCTTGACGCAACTGTGAACCGGGTTATTCATCTTGACGCTACCCGGCAGGAGCTAGACGCATACTCCATGGGGTGGAAGGCCTATCTGCAGCAGCGCGAAGTAGATGAAAGGCGACGCAAGCGCGAGCGCTCAAACGCCGAACGCCAAGCCAGCACCTTGCGCGAGCAAGCTGAACGCATGCGTGCCAAGGCGACAAAAGCTAAAGCAGCTCAATCAATGTTGAAGCGTGCAGACAGATAGGTAACGGGACTAGAATCCGAGCGACGCAGCGATAAATTGGCCCGCCTACGCTTTCCGTCGCCGGCTCCTTGCGGCAAGACTCCATTGATGGCGAAGGGCTTGTCCAAGTCCTATGGCTCGCAGGAAGTGTTCACTGACGTGGACTTGGCCATTGACAAGGGTTCGCGTGTGGTGGTTCTCGGTCTCAACGGAGCGGGCAAGACAACCCTGCTAAGGATGCTCGCCGATGTGGATCCTCCCGATACGGGGGAGCGCATTCTCGGACATGGAGCTCGGATTGGCTACTACGCTCAGGAGCACGAGACTCTTGATCCCGAAGCGACTGTTCTTTCCAATATGTTGAGCAGTTCACCCGACATCGGCGAGCTAGAAGCACGTCGCGTTTTGGGATCCTTTCTATTTTCTGGTGACTCAGTAGTCAAGCCTGCAGGAGTTCTCTCTGGTGGTGAGAAGACTCGCCTGGCCTTGGCCATGCTGGTGGTGAGCAGTGCCAACGTCCTATTGCTGGACGAGCCCACCAACAACTTGGATCCAGCCAGTCGCGAGGAGGTGCTTGGTGCCTTGCGTGGTTATGAGGGAGCGGTGGTGCTGGTCACCCACGATGAGGGAGCTGTGTGCGCCTTAGAGCCTGAGCGGGTGCTCCTTCTCCCCGATGGCGACGAAGACCTCTGGGGTCACGACTACCTAGATCTTGTTGAGTTAGCGTAAGACCTATGGACATCACCCTGCCCGAAGACTGTGGCCTTGCGGTCTCACGGGCGGCGGATGTAGTTACCATCACTCTCAATGACCCACAACGACGCAATCCGCAGACTCCCGCGACGTGGCTCGCTCTCACCAAAATTGCCGATTCCATTCCCGCAGAGGTCGTCGCCGTGCTCATCACTGGCGCCGGTTCCTCCTTTAGCGCCGGACTCGATCGTCGGATGTTCACTCCGGCAGGAATCTCCGGACAAGAATCACTCGTCCACATCGCTCGGCGACCTGATGATGAGCTTGACTCGGCAATTGCTGCATTTCAGGATGGATTTCGGGTGTTGCGGGCTATCCGACCCATCACGATCGCACTTGTTCAAGGGCATGCCGTAGGCGCGGGGTTCCAGCTCGCGCTTGCCGCGGATCTTATGGTCGTGGCTCACGATGTGGAACTCTCGATGCGCGAAGCTCAGTTCGGGTTGGTCCCCGATCTCACGGGTACTCACACGCTCGTGCGCGCCATGGGGTACAGCCAGGCCCTTGAGTTGTGTCTCACCGGTCGATCCGTAGGCGCTGCTGAAGCAGTGCAACGTGGTCTAGCCGTCGCCTCGGTCCCTGCAGACGACCTGTTGGCCACTGGTCAGCGGCTGATTGATGCCATCCGATTGACCAATGGTGCGGCGCTGGACCTGAAACCACTGCTACTCCATGCTCAGACGGCGGATCCCCTGAGTCAACATTCAGCGGAGCGACTGGCGCAGGCTAAGCGACTTCGGGCCCTTCTCTCTGCATTGGATCACTAACAATGTCCCATGATTGGGCTGCCTACCGCGCCTTGACGCGCGATGCGTCTCTGAAGCGACGGAAGGTTGGCCGTGCGGTAGTGAAACGTGTTTTCCAGTACGCACGTCCATACCGCACGCTCGTCATTCTCTTTCTGATCACTTTGGTAGCAGTTTCTCTGCTCACTGTTGGGCAACCGCTTTTGTTCCAGTGGATAGTGGATTCAGGAATTAGCGCGGGCAATGCCCGAGTAGTCACGATCGGCGCCATCCTTGTTGCGGTTCTTGCTATCGCGGACGCTGGTGTTGGCGTGATTGCTCGTTGGTTTTCATCGCGTATTGGTGAGGGTTTGATCTACGACTTGCGAACCGAGGTGTTTTCCCACGTCCAAAAGCAATCGATCGCCTTCTTCACTCGTGCGCAGACGGGTGCTCTAGTTTCCCGTGTCAATAGTGATGTTATTGGTGCACAGCAAGCCTTTACGTCAACTCTCGGCGGAGTTGTCGGCAACGTCATTAGCGTGACGATTGTTCTCATCACCATGTTCATCCTGTCCTGGCAAATTACTCTCCTAGCCCTCATTCTTCTGCCCCTATTTCTGTTGCCGGCGCGATGGATGGGTCGTCGGCTTCAGGCACTGACGCGTGAGCAAATGCAGTTGAACGCTGAGTTGAGCACCCAGATGACAGAACGCTTTAATGTCGCTGGCGCTCTGCTAGTCAAACTCTTT
Source organism: uncultured bacterium (assembly GCA_903850745.1). Classification (GTDB taxonomy): domain Bacteria; phylum Actinomycetota; class Actinomycetes; order S36-B12; family S36-B12; genus CAINMH01. The sequence goes on along the minus strand of CAINMH010000129.1, from coordinate 14,967 downwards.
GGTCGCCCCCACGATGAGGACGCGAACTATCGGGGGAGAGCGAGTCGCGTTCGCGACATCGGCATTTCGATTGCGATGGCAAACCGCTGGTTCTTCACGGCTTTGATCTTGGTGGCTGCCTTGGCCACGGCTATCACCTACGGTGTCGGCGGCAATTTTGTGGTGATGGGCACCTTGAGCCTTGGCACACTCTTGGCACTTGTGGCACTTCTAGGGCAGCTCTATGGCCCCCTGACGGCGCTTTCCAATGTTCGAGTGGATGTCATGACCGCCTTAGTGAGTTTTGAACGTGTGTTTGAAGTGCTCGATCTCAAACCCCTTGTTGTGGAGAGTCCCACTGCAATTTCGGCTCCCTCGGGTCCGCTTTCCATTGAGTTCACCGACGTCACCTTTCGGTATCCCACCGCCGAAGAAGTGTCGCTCGCGTCACTAGAGTCCATTGCGCGTCCGGAGTCGGTCAGGTCTCACGATCTGATCTTGCGCGGGGTGTCATTCCGCGTGGAGCCGGGCCAACTGGTCGCATTGGTAGGTCCGTCGGGTGCGGGCAAGACCACCATCACCTCTCTGGTTCCGCGACTGTACGACCCCACTTCGGGTCAAGTAAAACTCGGTGGTGTGGACATCAAGGATTTGACATTGGACTCTGTCCACGCCGCCGTCGGCATGGTGACGCAGGACGCCCACATGTTCCACGACACTATTCGGGCGAACCTTCAATACGCGCGACCGGAAGCGACTGATGCGGACATTCGGGCGGCATGCGAAGCTGCCCAAATTCAAGATCTCGTCAGCGCGCTTCCCGATGGCTTGGACACGGTTGTCGGAGATCGCGGGCATCGACTCTCCGGCGGGGAGAAACAGCGCTTCGCATTGGCTCGATTGCTTCTGAAGTCTCCTGCCATTGTCGTACTTGATGAGGCCACCGCACATCTGGACTCCGAGAGCGAATATGCGGTGCAGAAAGCCCTTGAGGTTGCGCTGGTGGGTCGTACGTCATTGGTCATCGCCCACCGCCTGTCTACTGTGCGCAATGCCGACCTCATCTTGGTCATCGATGAGGGCCGCGTCGTAGAGTCTGGGACTCACGAAGAGCTATTGACGGCTCAGGGTGTCTACTCGGATCTGTACCAAACTCAGTTTCGCTGATCAGCTTCCGCTGAGGCCTCTGTACGCGCTTCACGCCGCAGAAAAAAGAACCATCCGACGAGCCCTACGCCAGCGAATAGGAGCCATTGGACTGCGTAAGAAATGTTTTGGTTATCGTCGATTTCGGGCGGCGACAGCAGGATCAAACCGTTGTGCGCATCAGGCGTCGATGACACTAACTCTAGGTAGACGTCGTACTCGGGCCCAGCCACCGCTGGGAGGATGGAGACGTCAGCATCGGTCACTTGCCCCGCGGGTAAGTCTGCCGGCTGCGGATTGGGCGCGAACTGCGATGGCCGCAATCGGGCAATAATTGCTACGGGCCCGCTAGGTGGAGCTGTCACTGTCGGTGTTCCCAGAGCATCACCTGTCGCAGCTGTCCAACCCCGGTTGATCCACACGTAGGTCCCGTCACTGAGTTGCAACGCGGACATTGCCCAGAAGCCATTCTGTCCACCCAATGGCCGCTTCCGCACCAAGGCAGATTGGCCCGTGAATGTTCCGCTTACAGAAACTTGGCGCCACTCAAGATCAGTGGGAAGTTGCGTGGTTGGTGGAAGCAACTCCGAAATGGGTTCAGGCGCCGCGTTGGCTCGCTCCTCGATAGCGATGCGTTCAAGCCGATGTTCTTCTGCACGTGACCATTGCCATCTGCTCAGTAATCCGAATGCAATGATGAAGAAGATCAAAAGTGCAGTGAAACTTATCCAGCGCGGAGTGCGGAGGAGAGACAACACACGTCCACCCTACGGCTGAGGAGACTCGGGCCCCGCAGGGAGTGCTGCATGAGTCGATTCCGGTGTGATTATCGACTCTCGAGAGGTCTTTTCTCGGCCAGCATTCGCGATCACCACGGCGATGTAGGGCAAGAAGACAGCACCGACAAGAAAGAGCCAACGGGGCCAACCAGGAATAATGATCGCGGCTATTACGCACGCAGTGCGAATCCCCATAGAGAAGAGGTACCTGCCGACCCGCCCAGTCTGCTCTTGGGCAGTGCCCACCTGAGCCGTCGTCACGGTGTAGACCTCTTGTGGCTCAACTGCCATGTGGCCAGCCTACGTCGGCTAGCCCGACCTCGCATCCTGGCTGGGGTTAGAGGGCCTCGCTGGCAGTGCTGAAGTGGAAGTCCGACACAGCGAGTGCGGGCATGGCTACGCGATTGGCATAGTCGCCGAACTCCCTCGGCATCGTGCGGCTCGTTGTCGTTGAATCTGTGATTCTCTGCAGCATGGACACAGGGGAGTCGTTGAACCTGAAATTGCCTGCAGCTCCCACGATCTCGCCGTCACGCACCTCATAAACGCCATCGCGGGTAAGTCCGGTGAGAAGCAATGTCTGCGGGTCGACTAGCCGGTTGTACCAAAGGCAGGTGACGAGTAGACCACGCGAAGTGCGCGCCACCAGATCCTCGAGTGAACCAAAGCCCGAATCAACCTGCATACGTACGACGTCCGCGGGCGCGGCAAGTGCCAGCCCAGATTCGTCTGCGAATTGTCTCGTCGTGATCAGATTCTTGAGGATTCCGTCCGCAATCCAATCGACACGAGGTAGCGCCATGCCATTGTCGAAGACACTCGCGAAAGACGACGTGGTGCCGGTGGCCATAAAATCTGCGGAGAGCATGCCTGGTTCGTCAGGATTGCTACTGAGTGAAATGCCGGGAATGCCGATTCGGTCACCGATGCGCGTACCTCCACCAGGTCGGCTAAAGACGCTGCGTCCCTCTGTGGCGTCGCGACCCGCCGCCGACCACCACAAATCCACCATCAAGTCGCCCACAGCACTTGACGTGAGGATTGCGTCATGTCGGCCCGGGGCGATCTCCACACGTCTTGCCTGCCAGCCGAGGGACTTCGCAAGGTAGGCGGCACCGTCGGCTGGATCTACGTCTGTGAAGTCAGTGGTGGCAGCACCCCACCAACTCGAACGCGTACGACCATCGGACTTGCCCGTCATCTCCAGGCGGCCTTCGGGCTGCACGAATCGTCGACGAATACCCATGCTCGTGCCGAGCCACGTAGTGGTGGACACATGCTCGGCATAGCCAAAGTGTTCAATGGCTGTATTGCCCGCGAATGCCTCGCCCAATCGTTGAGCAAGGGTCCCGAAAATAGCCCCCGAAGTCGGTTCTGCAGGCTCGTTCCAGGTTGGATCGATACCTTCGCTGGACACCAAAGGAAATGCGTCGTCGGCATCTTGCGCCTCTCGCGCCGCAGCTTCGGCCTCCCGCACCAAAGCACTCAGGTCAGCTAAATCTGGGGCGGCTCTTCCGATAGACGCGGTGGCCGTGCCAGTGGCCGTTCGGGAGAACGCAATGACCGTTATGTCGAGTGCCGTGGACTCACCATTCGTCGTGAGAGTGGTGCGGGCCCAACGTAGGTCGGCGCGGCTGACATCGCGCACGATCACAGCGCAGCCGTCAGTTGTTGACAAGGAGATGGCTCGTTCAATGAGTTCTTGTGGAGCCGCACGCATCATGAACCTGCCTCTGCTGCGCTGTTGAGCACGTTAACCCCTTCAAAGACCGCGGCCGGACAGCCATGTGACACCGGAGCAACCTGCCCGGGTTGGCCCTTGCCGCAATTCAACGCGCCCCCGAGTAAGTAGGTTTCGGGGCCACCGAGGGCAACCATCGACCCCCAGAAATCAGGAGTACGAGACTGGTACGCAACATCTTTCACTTGCCCGGCGAGTCGACCCGATTTGATGCGGTGGAAGCGCTGTCCGGTGAATTGGAAGTTATAGCGCTGCATGTCTATCGACCAGCTACGATCACCGACGATGTAAAGGCCATCGTCGACACCGGCAATAAGGTCCTCGATAGAGGCTTGCGTTGCTCCTGGCATGAGAGAGACATTGGGCATGCGCTGGATTGCCACATGTTCGGCTGAGTCTGCATACGCGCAACCATTCGAACGCGGGAAACGCATCTCCCCAGCCATACTCCGATCCAACTGGTAGCCGACAAGAATGCCGTCTCGAACGAGATCCCAAGTTTGGGCTTCGACACCTTCGTCGTCCCAACCAGTAGTTGCTAGTCCAAAGTCAGCCGTACGGTCGCCCACGATGTGCATGAGGGGTGAGCCGTACTGAAACGTGCCGAGCTTTTCCGGGGTCGCGAAAGAGGTGCCCGCGTAGTTGGCCTCGTAACCCAGTGCGCGGTCTAACTCGGTGGCGTGACCCACGGACTCGTGGATGGTGAGCCAGAGATTGGTGGGGTCTATGACAAGTGTCGTAGGGCCAGGCACGACTGATGGTGCAGCCACTTTCTCGGCCAAGTGCAGTGGCAGGTGGGCAAGCTCGTCGTTCCAGTCCCATGGTCGCGCACCTCGAACAGTCTCGCCACGGCCAAGGACGTATTCCCAACCGCGTGCAACTGGGGGCGCGGTTGTCGACATTGACTCAAATCCGCTGTCGGACACGTGCGTCGCAGACCACTCAGCTTCGATGCGGGTGCGTTGTTGGATCGTGCGGGTTCCCGCTGCACTTGCAAAAAATGTGCTCTCTCGCACGAACTGCAAGCCAGCATCAGCATGGCTGACTCCCGGTGCGGCGAGCAAAAGAGCGCTTCGGTCGGCCATCAGCGCGACCCGTTCGGCCGTGGGGACGTCGAATGGATCAATCTCGAGTGCGGAAGTCCACGTACCGTTATGGACAGGTTCGGGCGCAAGTTCGACTCGTATTGTCACGAGTGGGGAACTAATCCGAGCCAGAGCGACGGCCTTCTCAGCTAGCGCGAGGGCTTCGCTCACACTAACGACATCGCTGGCGGCAAACCCCCAGCACCCCTGCCAAAGAACTCGTACGGACATGCCCGTTGATGCATCGTCGGTTGTGCCCTCGACGATGGCGTCGCGAAGGCGCAGGCTCGCGGAGCGAGTCATAGCAACACGGAGGTCTGCGTACTCAGCTCCAAGTTCTCCTGCCCGCTGCAAAGCGGCACTCGCACACTCCTCTCGCGGGAGTGAAAGGAACTCGGCTGAAATCTCCTGAGACATGGGAGGAAGACTACGTGCTTCGCAGCTGTTTGCGCTGGTACCTGTTGGTGAAAATCGCGATCGGCACCAGGACCAGTGGCAGCCATTCCGCCACGATGGGTGCAAAGAGGCTAGCGATGCCAATGATGATGCAGGCAATCGTGAACACCGACCCACGCACGGCGGCACCTCGGACGGATCCACCCCGGTGCGGGTTCATTTCGGCTTCGTCACGCAAACCGGGCGTCCGGGAGGCATGAATCGACATGGCCGTGAGCAGAAAAGATATCGCTGCCAAGACCAGCCAGTAGAACAGTCCCGCGCCAGCTAGAGGCGCTCCGCTCTGGTGGACGGAGTTACCGCTGGTGCCGTACAACGAGGTAGGCCATGGGAGCAACACAATGAGCGCGAGCCACGCAAGATTCAGTAGGAACATCGGGTGGTCATAACCTTGGATGGACTGAAAGACCCGTGCGTGGCTCTTCCACATAGTGCCTACGACCGCAAAGGTGATCGCAAAGGCCCAGATGGCGCCCGAATTGAGGCTGATGACATCCCACACAGACTGCTCGCCCTGCGGTGTTGCGATGTTCACGAGAGGCAAGGCCAGCAGGGTGATGGCAACTGCGGTTATCGCGTCGCTGAAATTGATGAATCGATCGAAAGCTCGCCCGCGTGTGATCGTCTGATCGGCCATGGACACATCGTGACAGTCGGCGGGGCAGAGCAGGCTTCGCCTCGCTGACGCGATACGGTCGACCCGGGAGGTGGATCATGGGAAGAGTTGTCCTAGTGACAGGTGGTAGCCGTGGAATCGGGCGCGCCACTGCGCTTGCATTTCGAGATGCCGGTGACACCGTCATAGTTGCTTCTCGTGGTGGGGATTCCCCAGATGGGCTGCCAGCAGTCGCCATGGATGTGACCAACACGGCATCCGTCGAAGCAGCATTCGATGCCATTGAAGCTGACCACGGTCCCGTGGAAGTTCTGGTGGCCAATGCGGGCATCACTCGTGACACGCTGCTGATGCGGATGAGTGACGACGATATTGACGCCGTAATGCAGACCAATCTCGTCGGGGTGATCCGTTGTGCCCGGCGATCATTACGCGGAATGTTAAAGGCAAAAAAGGGGCGAATCATCCTCGTCTCCAGTGTGGTGTGGGGGATGGGATCTGCCGGGCAGGTGAACTACGCGGCCGCAAAGGCAGGACTCGTCGGAATGGCCCGTTCTTTGGCTCGTGAAGTGGGCTCACGGAATATCACGGTCAACGTTGTCGCTCCCGGATTCGTGGACACCGAGATGACTCAAGGGCTCCCTGAGGAGCGCAAGCAGGAGATCCTCGCGCAGGTGCCTCTAGGGCGGTATGCAACAGCTAATGAAGTGGCGGGATCCATCGTGTTTCTCGCTAGCGCAGAGGCCTCGTACATCACTGGCGCGATCGTGCCGGTTGATGGCGGTCTTGGCATGGGGCACTAAAGAGAGGTGAAGTTCGTGGGAATCCTTGAGGGTCGGCGCATTCTTGTCACGGGTGTACTGACCGATGAGTCGATCGCGTTCAGCGTCGCGAGAATCGCCCAAGAGCAAGGCGCTCAGGTTGTGCTGACCTCTTTCGGCCGGGCAATGTCGTTGACACGGCGTACCGCGGGACGCCTTCCCGTTGCTGCGCCGGTAGTCGAACTCGATGTCACGTCGGAAGAGGATCTGGCTTCGCTCGAGTCGCGAGTCCGTGAGCACGTCGACGGACTTGATGGAGTCCTGCATTCGATTGGCTTCGCGCCAGCCAGCGCACTAGGTGGGGGATTCCTCGACACCCCGTGGCCGGATGTTGCTACAGCCGTGCACGTGTCCGCCTACTCCTTGAAGGCGTTGGCCATGGCGGCCGCGCCACTGATGTCTTCAGGCGGTTCAATCGTGGGGCTAGATTTCGACGCCACTCAGGCATGGCCGAAGTACGACTGGATGGGTGTTGCAAAAGCGGCCCTTGAATCCACCTCCCGTTATCTCGCACGAGATCTTGGGCCACGTGGTATCCGCGTCAATCTCGTGGCTGCCGGGCCGCTACGGACGATGGCAGCAAAGAGCATCCCGGGCTTTGAAGCCTTCGAGGACATGTGGACTGAGCGTGCCCCCCTAGGTTGGAATTTGACGGATCCCACGCCCACCGCACAGGCCTGTGTGGCATTGATGTCCGAGTGGTTCCCGGCCACCACTGGCGAAATGATCCACGTAGACGGTGGCTTCCACTCGCAAGGTGCTTGATGCCTGAGTTACTCCTGGCTCGACACGCCAAGTCTGATTGGCCAGTGGGTCTCGACGATCATGAACGGCCACTCCTGCAACGAGGTCGTCGTGACGCTCATGCACTCGGGGTATGGCTGAGCGCCAAGGCGGGCACGATTGATCGCGTTGTTGTATCCACATCCACACGAACACGTGAGACGTGGGAAATCGCCTCATCCCACGTGGAGACCGAACTGATGTGCGAATTCACCGATGACATCTACGAGGCTGACTGGCGCGAGCTCCTCGCGGTTGCTCGCGCGAGTGGTGAAGCGCAGCGCACACTTCTCATCGGCCACAACCCAGGCCTTGAGGATTTGGCCACGAGGCTCTCGGTGAACTCCTTACCGGCGATGCAGGAAAAGTTCCCCACCTCTGCGGTGGCACGGCTCTCGTTTAGTGGGGAGTGGCCGCAACTGGCCGAAGGTAGTGCTGAGCTGCTGGAGTTTGTTGTTCCACGCGGCTGACTACTGGACGGCTTCAACCTCGTCGCGAGTGATGCCCAGTAGGTAGAGAACCGAGTCTAGGTACGGCACGTTCACCGCAGCATGCGCTGCGGAACGCACCGCAGGTTTGGCGTTAAATGCAACGCCGAGGCCTGCAGCCGCAAGCATGTCGAGGTCATTAGCGCCATCGCCGATGGCAACTGTGCGAGACATCGGGATTGCGAAATGCGCTGCGAACTCCTCGAGGGCCCGGCGCTTCCCAGCTCGATCAATGATTTCTCCCACCACTTTGCCGGTGAGACGGCCATCCACAATTTCTAGGTGATTAGCGCGCAACTCATCTATGCCGAGTTCTTCCGCGATCGGGCGGATTACTGCGTCAAAGCCCCCCGAGACTAGGCAGACACGAAAGCCAAAATTGCGCAGCGTTCGACATAGCGTTCTCGCGCCCGGTGATAGTCGAACCTGCTTTCGGACCTCATCAATTACGGATGCAGGAAGCCCTGCCAAAGCAGAAACCCGCTGTGTCAGAGACTCAGTGAAGTCGATTTCGCCGCGCATGGCCGATTCGGTTATTGCTCCAACTTGATCCTCGACACCAGCGGCTCGGGCCAGGAGATCAATGACCTCGTCTTGAATCAAGGTTGAATCCACATCCATAACAACGAGTAGTTGTCCACGCTTCATCGCTCCACCACGCTGCACCGCAATATCGACGCCCAGATCAGCAGCCTGCGCAGCCAGCACTGCGCGCAATTCTTCCACGCGTAGTCCGGTGCCCTCGAAGACGATTGCTGTCACTGGGTATGCCGCGATGCGTCGGATGCGATCGATGTTGACGTCGTGCTCGGCGACTCTGCGCGCGATGGCGGCCATTGCGTCGGGACGTAAGGGCGAACCTAAAACGGTCACTGTGAGCCGCCCAGCGGCGTCATTGCTTCGCTCGGGTGCTCCGACCACTGTGCGCACGTCCAAGCCCGTGTCGGCTCCAACGTCAGCCATTCTGGCGCGCACCGCCGTCAGGTCACACCGAGTGACATCCAAGAGAACGGCGAGGGTGAGGTGTCCACGCGCGACGATTTGCTCAATATCGAGCACCTCTGCGTCGTGCGCGGAAAGAGCCGCGAATACGGCGGCTGTGACTCCGGGACGATCCTCACCGCTGAGCGTGATGAGGAGGGTCTCGGCGGCACTGTTCACCGGACCACCGTACCGGGATCGGAATAGGCGGAGACGAGAGCCGCTCGCGCCGCGCGGGAAACTTCTCGAAGGGGGGCTAGCCGCTTGCTTGCCTCGAGCGCCGTCACACTGGCGCCGTCACTCAGCACGCCCAGAGTCGTCAACGCCAAGACCGTGGTTGCCTGTGCGATCACGCGAGTGGCGACAGCACCGATGTGGCGAGGGAGAATTTGCCGCGCTAAGCGTGAGTCCACTTCTGCGAGATGTGCTTCGAGTCGGGGGTCTTCGCGTTGGAGGCCCAGTAGCTCTAAGGCTTCCGCAGCTCCTCGAATTGCTGAACTAAGTTCGCGGCGCGCGAAGGACAGTTGTACCGGTTGCGGACGGGGGGCCAATGGGTGAGTCAGACATCGCCACCAGCGTTCACCGGGCCCTGGGGGAGTGATGATGAGCGTGCTGTCTGCCGTGAAAGCCATGAGCGCTTCGCCAGAGACGAGAGCCTCAGGTGGCAACCACCCAAGGTCGCCGGGGATGGGGAGAGCGAGCCCGCAGGTAGAGCCACTTGCCAACTGCGCAAGGGCAATGTCGGGCTGGAGGAGGTCTCCGGTGAACCAGAGCACACCTTGAAAATCGTCGCCGAGAGCCCTCATGGCCTGCTCGTGATTCGCTGTTCCCAACTGCATGGCCGTGACCCACGCCACGAGGGGACCGGCCAGGGGTGGGAGTGTCACGAACCGGCACGCTACCTGAGTTCACTAGGGTCGTCGTCGTGAGCGAGGTACTGGCAATGGATGCGGTGACCGTCCGACGCGACGGCACCACTCTCCTCGACGGCATCTCCTGGACCATTCGTGATGGTGAACGCTGGGTTGTTATCGGGCCGAATGGGGCTGGCAAAACGACTCTTGTGCACATCGCGGCGGGTCGAACGCATCCCACCTCAGGCACCGTGTCGGTGTTGGAGGAGGTTCTCGGCTTCACAGACATGGGAGAACTTCGGCACCGAATCGGGTTATCGAGTGCCGTCTTGGCAGAGGCCATTCCGCCGCACGAATCAGTTCTGGACTGTGTTGTTACGGCGGCATGGGCAGTGACTGGTAGGTGGCGCGAGGCCTATGCGCCAGCCGATCTGCATCGCGCCCACGCCCTACTCATTCAGATGGGCATCTCCGATCTCGCTGCGCGAACCTTCGGTACGTTGTCGGAGGGAGAACGGAAAAGAGTGCAAATTGCCCGCGCACTCATGCCGGACCCCGAACTGCTCGTTCTCGATGAACCGGCTGCGGGGCTGGATTTGGGTGCGCGCGAGGATCTCATTGGACGACTTGGTGACCTTGCGGGTGATCCGTACGGGCCAGCCATGGTGCTGGTTACTCACCATGTCGAGGAAATTCCACGCGGATTCACTCACTGTTTGGTGTTGGCGCGCGGGCGGGCTGTTGCGATGGGTCCGATTGCGGAGGTGCTGACGTCCGAGTTGTTGACGCGCACGTACGGGATCGGTATTTCGGTCACGAACAGTCAGGGTCGCTGGTCCGCTCGTGGCATCGCGAGCAGCTAGGGCGACTCAACCTTATGGACATCGGCACGATCGCCCTTCTTGCCCTCGCTGGTTTTCTGGGCGGGCTCATCAACGCAGTCGTGGGGTCGGGCACGCTTCTGGTGTATCCCATGCTTCTCGCCGCAGGGTTGTCTCCCATCTCCGCCAACGGGACCAACACAACTGGTCTATGTCTTGGCAATTTTGCGGCAGCGTGGACTTACCGAAGTTACCTGCGTGGCCGTTGGAAGCAGCTTGCCCCCGCGTTTATCTTTGCCGTTATTGGGTCAGCCGGGGGAGTGCTTCTTGTGTTGAGTTTCCCCGAACGGGTGTTCGTCCTCCTCGTACCCTGGCTCATTCTTGGAGCAGCGCTCCTCGTCGCGTTCCAGCCGCTGCTCCGCCGGCGAATGAAAGTCCTTTCTACCAACAACCAACGCCCAGTTGCGCTGAACACGTCCGTCGGAGTCTGCAGTATCTACGCCGGATATTTCGGTGCTGGACAAGGTGTGATTTACATGGCGATTCTCGGCGCGTTCTACGACAGCGACACACAGGCGGCAAATGCAGCAAAGAATGTCCTCGCGGGCGTCGGTAATGTCACGGCCGCGTTGGTATTCATCATCGCTGGGCGCGTCTACTGGCCGGATGTTGCCGTTGTGATGCCGCTGGCCATTATCGGTGGGGTTGTAGGTGCCAAACTCGCGCAGCGCATGTCCAGTGGTCTGCTGCGGTGGGCTGTCGTAGCTGTTGGAGTTGTTGCCTCCGTAGTGCTCTTGGTCACCACATGATCGAGCGGATTGAGCATTCGGACGATATTCGACTTACGCAGTATTCCGGTATGACCGACATGGACGCTCGCCTTCGACGGGAGGGGGTGGAGGGTTTCTATGTGGCGGAGGGCTCTTCAGTAATCGCTCGTGCCATCGCTGCTGGGCACACTGTCGTGTCCACGTTGTGTATCGCGAAATGGATCGATGAGGTCAGCAATCTTGGCCTCCCCGAGTCTACGCCCATGTATGTGGCAGATGAATCTATTCTTCGCGCGACGACCGGATTTCATGTGCATCGAGGAGCGCTAGCGATCTTCAGACGGCCGACGGCACCGTCGGTGATGGACGTAATCTCCGAGGCGCGGATTGTCCTCGTGCTGGAGGATCTGGTCGATCATGCGAATGTGGGAGCAGCATTTCGATCGGGGTCAGGACTGGGAGTCGACGCGATTATTGTCTCTCCACGATGCGCGGACCCGCTCTATCGTCGCGCAATCAAAACGTCCATGGGCGCGACACTCGGGATGCCGTGGGCGCGCGCCGAGCATTGGCCAGCAGCTCTTGGTCAACTCGTTGCCGAAGGGTTTGACGTGTGGGGGCTCACCCCCCGCGATGAGGCGACGACTCTTGCCCACGCCGTAGCGATGGAACACCCTCGAATTGCTGTTGTTGTGGGCACTGAAGGGGAAGGGCTCTCGGACGCTGCCCTGCAGGCTTGTTCTCGCTTGGTGTGCATACCGATGCACAACGACGTGGATTCATTAAACGTCGCTGCTGCAAGTGCCGTCGCTATGTACGCCATTTCGTCTACTCTGCACTCGAGAGGTGAAGCCGTATGACTCCCACCATTGTGCTCATTCGTCACGGCGAGACGCTGTGGAGTAAATCTGGTCAGCACACTGGCCTCACAGACATTCCACTCACGGACAACGGTCGCGAACGCGCTAGCGCCCTTGCCCCGCGACTGGCGTCGCGTGCATTCGGGCTCGTATTGACCAGCCCCCTCAGTCGAGCGCAAGAGACTGCTCATCTCGCAGGTCTGGATCCGCAAGATGACCCAGATCTACTGGAGTGGGATTACGGCGCATGGGAAGGCCGGACGACAGCTGATATCCGCGTCGACCAGCAGGACCCCACGTGGGTGGTGTGGGATCACCCGGTCCCGGTGGGGGCAACCCCAGGAGAGCAGCCGGAGGATGTTGCGATCCGGGCGCATCGTGTGATCCGGCGATGTCAGCCCTTCTTGGCCAGTGGTGAATCCGTCGCTCTCGTTGCTCACGGACACTTCCTGCGAATTTTGACAGCTACATGGCTGGGTCTGCCGGCAACTGCGGGTCGCCTCTTTGCTCTGGAAGCGGGTGCCTTAAGCGGCTTGGGCTTTGAGCGTGACCAGCACGTGATCACGTACTGGAACACTTAAGCGCCGATTCTGCTGTGTGTTGCGTATCCTTGATAGATGCGCAAGGAGCGAGCAGCAGTCGTGTTGGGGGCCGCGCTGTTGCTGGGTGGATTGTCGGCATGCACCTCACACTCATCCTCGTCTCCCTTACCCGCTGCGACATCCTCTGGCCATGGGCACAGCGACAGCATCGCGCCGCCCTCGCCGATGGGCGCCGGTGAAGTGATGCTCACCCTTGGTCTACCGCAGCCGTATCAGCCAGTCGCTACGAATGGGGCCAAGGACGACTACCGGTGTTTTCTCCTCGATCCCGGAGTCACGGCCGAGAGTTTCATTACGGGTGTGCGCTTCGTTCCGGGCAATCCTGATGTTGTGCATCACGCCATTGCCTATCGGGTGGAAGCGGGCCAAGTGTTGGCGGCTAAGTCGAAGGACGCCGAAGACACACAAGACGGGTGGAGCTGTTTTGGTGGGCCGCAGTTGCCGGCTGTGGGCGGAGGAGACCTTGGCTCAATCGACAGCGCCCCGTGGCTTGCTGCCTGGGCCCCGGGTGGTCGCGAGATTCGTTATCCCGAGGGCACTGGAGTGGCTTTGGCGCCCGGGGAGCAGGTAGTCCTGCAGGTGCATTACAGCCTTTGGGCGGGGGATGGGCTAGATCAAACTTCGCTCGAGTTTCGTACCGTGCCGGCAACAGCTGGCATGCGATCCCTAGACACCATGCTTCTGCCTGCTCCGGTCGAACTGCCTTGCCGCAGTGACGAGTCTGGTCCGCTATGTGATCGAGATGCCTCGGTCAAGGACACGATTGCTCGATTCGGGGGAGAGTCCATGCGCACCATCTGGGGTCTCCAACTGCTCTGTGGCGGGGACCTGACAAACCCAGAGGGTGGCGCCACACAAAGCTGCGATCAGACTGTGCGCTATGACGCCACCGTGTATGCAACTGCTGGCCACATGCATCTTCTAGGAAAGACGATCACGGTTGATCTCAACCCCGGCACAGCCACTGAGCGCCGAATCCTTGATGTGCCCATCTATGACTTCGATCAACAGGGCGCCAAATTCTTGGCTGAACCTCTTCGGGTCAAGAAGGGGGATGTGCTTCGTGTGACATGTACTCATGACACGAGCCTGCGTGACACACTCCCGGCGATGCAGGGCATTGAGCCCAGATACATCACGTGGGGCGAGGGGACTACCGATGAGATGTGCCTGGGCATCGTGACACTCGCTCGCGACTAGGGCGGGCTGCCGCGCACGTCCGGCATGATGGGTACATGGCCGCGCCCGGGAGTCTGCTCCGCAAGCCGGTCGTCTCGCGGAGTTTGCTCATCGTGGCGGTCCTCGTGGGAGCCTTCGCCACGACTTCTGCCATCACCGGTTGGGTCTATCTTCGAAATGGTCCGATCGTGTCCGACCTCGGACGTGTTAACGGCGGTGAAGGTTCGCACTCATTGCTTATGGAGGCCGCTGGGGTCAGCGTGGATGTTGCGGTGCCCTTGGTCGATTGGTGGGGTGAGGCCGAGATTCTCGCTCAATCGGTGAGTCCGGGGGAGATTTTCTACGGCGAGGCGGCGGTAGATGATGCCCGCGGCTATCTGGCTGGTTCGTCGTACGCGGCAGCAAGACCCACAGGAGAGGGCACGTGGAAGATCTTCCCCGTGCCTGGCCAAGGCGCCCCACCCGATCCAGCAACCCGCGAATGGTCTGCGTCGGGAACTGGACGTTCCGTTCGTATCCCTGTGTCCGGGACCGATGGGGCGATGGTGTTGGTGCGCCTTGATGGGGAATCGCCCGTGAATGTAGATATGTCCGTGCAATTCACTGCATCGCACGCCCGCATTTACGTCTTGCTGTTTGCGATGTTGGCCGCAGGATGCTTTGCGGCAGCCTTGCTGTTTGTCATTAGAGATCCAAGACGCCCAAAGCGGAATCGGTCATGACGACGCATCGGATTTATACGATCCCTAACGCCATCAGTGGCGTGCGGCTCTTGGCGCTGCCGGTCCTCGTGTGGCTCATTCTCACAGATCAATTTGGCTGGGCTCTAGTTGTCCTCATTGCTGCAGGCGTCTCTGATTATCTCGACGGAGCGGTTGCCCGCGCGACCGGTCAGGTGTCGCGGCTCGGGGAGGTACTCGACCCGATCGCCGATCGCCTATACATCGCCGCCACGCTCATCGCGATGGCAGTGCAATCGATTATCCCGTGGTGGCTATTGGTGCTC
>CAINMH010000128.1 GCA_903850745.1 uncultured bacterium | reverse complement strand
TCGCGAAAAAGGGTGTTGATCTCGCACGGCCAATCGATGGCTGCGGCTAGTGTTTGGCAGGCTCCGACCAGTTCGCCCTCACCTGCACGACTTGGTCGGGCTCCGTCAACCGCGAGATAGACCCGGGTTGGCTGCACCTCCCGCAGCCGGTCGATGAGCACCGTGAGGTGATCGGGCCGGTTGAATGCGATGAGAAGGACGGCCTCGTCAGTGATCGTCACGAAGCTTCCGCAGTTCCTTGATCTCTTGATCGAGCAAGGCCACTTCCTCGGCGAGGCGCCGAATACGGTCCTCATGGCGACTGAGCTCGTAGCTCAGCTGAACGCTCACGAGCACCAGCAGCACCACGGTCACGAAGAAGAGAAGGTTGACTGGCTGCGCAACCCCGATCGCCCCGCTCACCCAAAACAGCAGCTTGGGAAATATCGCGCAGACGAGGGCCGCTCCTGAGAAAAACAGCCAGAGCACGGCGTATTTTTCCCTGAGCACACCGCGGCGGAGCAGGTTGAAGACGAAGATGAAAGTGACGATTGCCGTAAGACCGGCGAGCAGGTTCGGGGTCATGTTTGGTCTCCCCTGGCCTTGGGCCCACTCTGCAGGCTGGTGGCGATGAGTGCGAGGGTTGCCCGGCCGAGGTAGAGCGCCGACCAGATGGCGTTCTTGCTCGGCCGACCTGTCTGCCGGAAGTACATCGTCACGGGAGTCTCGTGGATCACTAGCCCATTCCGAATCGCGATGGCCAGCGAGCCGACGGTGTCGCCAAGGTAGTCGGCCGGGTACTCGACCGCGAACAGCTCGATTGCGCGCGGACCAGCCGACCTGAAGCCCGAGGTCGGGTCGGTAATGGCGCCCTTGTTCATCCTGCTCAAGCTGAACGACAGGAGCTTCATCGCCCAACGCCGCGGGCCACCGACGAAGTACATCGAGTCAGGGTGAAACCGGGTGCCAACAACGACATCGGCCGAGTCGAGACCGTCGAGGACTCGATTGAGATCGGCGGGATCGTGCTGACCATCGGCATCCACCTGCACCATCGCCTGGTAGCGCTCTCTGTGGGCGTAGAGGAAGGCCGTCCGCATTGCACCACCCACGCCGACATTGAAGGGAAGCGAGACCACTTCGGCGCCCGCCTCCAGCGCTCGCACGGCCGTGTGGTCAGTCGAGCCGTCGTTCACGACGAGGATGTCGGCATCTGGGCGGTGTTCGCGAATCTTGGCGATGACATCGGCGATCGAGCCCTGCTCATTCCATGCCGGGATCGCAACGAGCACGCCCTTGGTTCTCACAAGGTGTCACGGTAGCCCACCGACCCCCTGGCGAGGGACTGTCATCGCTCGTTCGCGCCTGCGCGCCGCGAGTCGGTGGCTCCCGAGTGTCTGTCCCCCATGCTCGAATGCCTCTCATGCGTTTTCGTGGCGTCCGCATATCGTGTTGTGGCCGTCAATGAGCGTGGGATGCGGGCCCGTCGAGCTCAGGGGGAGTGTAAAGTCTTGACTGGACACGAGTTGGCTGGGCGCTGGCCGACCTGCCGCGTTTGCGGGCGCATTGTGTTGATTGAGGGGACGGTGAATCGCATGGAGGCGGCTCTTGATGGTGCCGGGCGGTCAAAGGCCATTGAGTGGCTCGAGACCTGGGCCGCCCGCCCCAAAGGGTCTCGGCTGAGGAAATTGGCAGATCTTCAGGCCGCGTTGGAGGACTTTGCGAACGCCCCTGAGCGCTTGCGACTGACCGAGTTGAACTACCTGCGCCCAGGGCTCTGGGAGTTGAAGATCGGGAGGGTCCGGCTGCCGTTCGTCGCGGCGGATTGCTCTGGGACTCAATCCTCCGCGGGCAGTTATCGACGGCTGGTGCTGCCCGCGCACGTGCCGGCCGTACCAGCAGGCTCGTGTTGCGGGCGCGCCACGCACGGATTTGAGAAGAGGTCCGAGAGGACACCCCGCAGGGAATTGGAATCCGCGCAGGCCATTGGCAGGGAGGACGAACTCAGATGAGTCTTCGGAACATTGTGGAATCGATGAACGGAGGCAAAGCGGCCCTCGCCTCCGCGCGGCTGCGTCGGCAGGTGCTTCGAGCCTTGGATGAGGCAATGGCGTCTGCGGGTCTGACGCAGGCACACTTGGCACGACGTCTGGGCAAGTCGCGAAGTGCGGTGAATCAAGTGCTCACCGGGGATGGCAATCTGCGTATCGAGACCCTGGCCGAATACCTGGAAGCGATGGGCTGCGAGGTCGTCCTCTCCATTCGCGCGACTGGCGCTCACGCGACTTCTGCTCCTGCTCCGCACCCATCGGCAGTGCAGTGGGCTGCAGTGAGCACTCACGAAGCGTCTTCACCCGATGGCGCCGCGTCGGAGTACGAGGTTGGCATCCTCAACGCGGGGCTGACATTCACTGGCGAGTGGACGGGTATGGCCGCAATGATTGCCGAACGTCGAGCCGGGTCCCCAGCAGTCCCAGCAGGTCTCGGTGCGGCATGAGTGTTGCTCAGCCAGAACGCGAAGCAGCCCTCTTGGCCGGGCTCTCACTCGTGTCAGTGAACAAGGTCGCAATGAGCGTTGAGCGCCATTCCGTTGACGATGTCACCGGAGTCCAATTTGTTGTTGAAGCCAAGTACGGTGCCACCGAGCGCCAGGTCTTCTTCCAGTTCGACAGCCACCTCGCCCTCGGTGGAACAGCGGGCGCGGTCGCTGACCTGCGCACCTCCATCGTTGCCCTCTTCGCAGTTTCGGAGACAGCAGGCAGTGATTGGCAGGAGCTGTTGCCGGGAGTGGCCGGCCTTGCCGCCATGGCGGCTCATCCCTACGCCCGAGAGGCCTTTGGCACGTTGGCCGTGGGCGTTGGCCTGCCACCCATCACGCTCGGGCTGCTCAGGGCTGGTCTGCCAAACCCAGACTCAGTGACCGTTGGATCGTCAACGTTCAACCTGTCGACAACCCAAGGAGTCGATGAGCCGGTACCGGAATCGGGAGGGTGATTGACCTCGCGGTGGTCACACGCCACTCGCGTGATGTGCCCCGTCGGGTGCTCGCGCGATGACCTGGAAGAGACCGCTCACGAAAAGGGCCGTCGCAATGACAGTGATGAGAGCGATGACCAGCAGCGGGATCCCGGATGACGTCGACCATGCCGGCTCAACCTTCGGATCGAACAGCCCGAATCCGTTCCCCGCGAAGTACCGGTGCGCATTCGCCCAGAAGGCGAGCAGGGCGCTCAGCGTGAGCCCGACCGCGATGAGGATGGCCGGGGTCACCGGCAGGCGCAGCGGCCGCCCGAGACGCGGCCCGAGGCTCACCACCCCGACGAGCAGCGTGAGGAGCGGCAGCAGGTAGCGCGGCTGCACGACCTCGCCAACGCCAAGGCGCTGCGACTGCAGGAACACGATCGGCACGGCGACGAGAGCCCCAGCGGCCAGCGCCGCGGCGACCAGCTTGCGCGCAGTCGGCTCCTGCAGCCCGCGGTAGAGAAGCGCGCCGACCACCACCGTG
>CAINMH010000127.1 GCA_903850745.1 uncultured bacterium | reverse complement strand
GCGAGACCGGACAGCATTGCCACATTGACAGCGTCGTACCAACCAAGTGCACCGAGGACCACCCCTGGGGCGAAGGAGGCGACGTTGAGCAGCACAATCGCGAAGAAGATCTTCTGCGCTGTCTTCCGACCCGAACGCTTGACTGGCGCAGAGGACGCAGGAGCTGCGGACGTAGAGGACATGGTGGAATCAGACCAGGTTCTGGCGGGCGACGGAATCTCCCTCGCCGACTCTTGATCCTACGAAGGGAATCTTTCGCCGATTGCTCCGGCAAGACTCTTGGCGAAGGTGGCCGACAGATGGGAGAGATCCCAGTAGACCACCAGGTCGCCCTTGGTCGCAGGGCAGATGCGGTCATCACAGATGAGGTGGTCGACATCGATAAGTGTGACGTTGGCGGGGATGTCGGTGCGCTGGGCAGCTGGATCGAAATCTGCCAATGACTTTTCACGCTCGACGAAGCATGCGGACATCTCGTCAGAGTGTGCCCAGAGACAGTCAACAGGGTCGCGCATCCACCTGGGCGTATCGCGGATGCCAACGACGCCGACACCCAGCGCTTCGAGGTTCTTCCACTGATCGACGTAGCCATCGGGGGTGAATTCGCCCCCGCCGTCACTGACCGTGGATGTCGTGACCACCAATTCCGGAGGATTCTGCTCGACGAGGTCCATCAACGAAAGATTCCAGTCGTGGCAGGACGGGCCACCGATGGCGGACTCGTCCTCGACCATCGTAAATCGGCACGCATCCTTCAAAGCCGTGACGAGTTTCCAACCTCGCTCCTTGGCGATCTGGTCGATTGCCGGGAACCAATGCGCAGTGTGACTGCCGCCGATCAGCATCATCGTCTTCTGGCCGGAAGTGTCACCCGAGGTGCACAACACGACCTCAGAGTTGGAGATTTCCTGGACGCAACCATTGCGGTACACGATTGGGTAATCCTCGCGAGCCGAAGCCAGATTGCTGACGTACGCCGATCGAGGATCACCGACTACCTCGGAGAGGACATTCGATCTCGACCAACCGACTCCGAAGGCAAGCGTGGCGAGGACAACGAGACAGATTCCGCTCGTGATGAGAGTGCGGCGTGCACTCCACGCATCGAGTACACGCTTGCGCACACCCTTATCTAGAAGCCTCGTTGTCACGTAGGCGAGGACGCAGGCCGACACGATGATGAGGATCCCGGGCACAGCGGTGATCGCATAGGTGCCCGTGCGAATGCGGTAGAACACCAGGATCGGCCAGTGCCAGAGATACAGGGCATAACTGAAGGCGCCGGCCCACACCAACGCCTTACTGCCGAGAAGACGCGCAACCGAAAGTTTAGATTCGCGTCGAGCATCACCGCTCATCAAGATCAGTACCGCGCCGGCCACTGGCCACAAGGCAGCCCAACCCGGGAAGTTCGACGGTGCGCCCATCGCGATGCCGCACGTGAGCAGCAGAACTAGCCCGACCCAGCCAGCAGGCACGGCGAAGGCGTTTGCGAAACGACGTCCGTTCATGATTGCCAGGGCAAGCAGTCCGCCAGCGGCAAACTCCCATACGCGTGTTCCGGTGTGGAAGTAGGCATTCAACGAACCATCGCGCTCCATCTGCACCGAGTAAGCAAGCGAAGCGACGAAAGCAACTCCCAACACCCACGCGATGACCCGTGTGAATGAGACACGACGGAGCAGTCTGACGATCAGCAGCGCACACGCGAAGAGCAGGATCCAGATCACGTAGAACTGACCCTGGATCGACAGAGCCCAGAACTGCTGAACGGGGCTGGCCGGCGCAGCCTTGTTCAGGTACTCAACAGACTCTCCTGCCAAAGACCAATTCTCGAGATAAAACGCTGACCACCCCACCTGCCGTAGCCACGGCGGTTGGTACCAGAGCGGAGCAAGTAGCAAAATCGCTGCAGAGACGACCACTAGGACCAGGATCGACATCGGCAGAAGTCGTGCAGCTAACCTCGAGAAATAGCGCCCAGGCTCGAGTCGGCCGTACTTGATTACCTGATCGACCAGGATCAAGGTGATGAGGAAGCCCGCGACAACGAAGAAGACATCGACTCCCCCGGACACCTTGCCGATGAAGACGTGGAAGATGACGACGAGGAATGCGGCAATCGCCCGTAAGCCCTCGATCTCGGGGCGATACTTGCGGCGAAACGTGTCGGGCACCTGGGTGCCGATGCTCAGATCGGAAATGTCGTACTCATTCGCAACTACGCGTCGCGCGCGGCCAACCGCGCCTTGAGTGCGTCACGGCGTTCCTCGAAGCGTGCTGCGCTTACCTCGAGCT
>CAINMH010000126.1 GCA_903850745.1 uncultured bacterium | reverse complement strand
CTCCACGGATTCGTCGCGCGACAGGGCAAGGATCTGATCCAAGGATGTCTGGTGATTCGTCGCGGCTCGTGCGCGAACCGACGCGGCCTTGTCACCGGCGAGAGCCAGCAGTGCGTCTGGTTGCCCTTTCAGCCAACCTGCGAGAAACGCACGCATCATCTCATTGCCCGAAACCAGCGCAGGTTCGAAAGGTAACTCGACGCCGACTGATTGATTTCCCGCGACGCGCTCACGCAGGTCCGAGGTTGACTCAACTGCGAACGCCATGAGAATCTCCGGCGGAGTAGAAGGATTCGCAGCTAATGCCCGGCGTATGTCCTCCTCCGGATCCTTGGCAAGGGTGGTGAGAATTGCGTGCGGAGCCGCTCGATGGCCTGCCACCTGAAGACGGACGTCCGCTTCTGGGTCGCCCCCTAGGGCAGCCAGGACCTCTGGCTCGGTCGCAGGATTTCCCGCGACCCCACTGCGTACCTGAGCGTCCGAGTCGTGAGCGAGCACCGCGAGAACGCCGGGAGGAGTGCAGGATTGCACCGCTGCCTCACGTCGGACGTACCACAGGACGTCGGTTGACAGCGCCGCACTGACCTCAGCCGGCGAAGAAGGGTTCTTCGCTAGAGCGCACCGGACATAGGCGCTTCGGTCCGCGGCCATGCCGATCAATACATCGGCAGGAGCGCTGGAGTTCTGGGCGACCGCGCAGCGAACATCCTTGTCAGTGTCCGATGCGAGGACGCTCACCACCTCCGGCGGGGTCATGGTGTTGGCGGCTGCTGCCTCGCGCACCTTTCCCGAATGGTCGGTAGAGAGTTGCGCAAGAGCAAGAGGGCCAACCTTCGAGTTCGCCGCCGCAGGAAGTCGCACCTCATCGGCCGGATCGCTGGCGAGGATCGACAGAATCTCGGCCGGGGTCGATGGACTTTCCGCCACGCGGCTTCTCACCAAGACATCCGGATCGACCGCAAGCTCGGAAAGCATCGAGGGGGTCGCGCACCTCGTCGCTGCGACGCAGCATCGCACGTAAGGTTCAACGTCGATGGCTAGTGTTTCCAGAAGTGCCATAGGGATATTCGGGTGCTCCGCTACGGTTGCTCGGACGGATAGTGAGGAGTCCGCGGCAAGAGCGCTGAGGATGAACTGCTCGGTAGTGGGGTTTCCCGCCACACCCGCGCGCACGTAGATGGCCTCGTCTGTCGCGAGCATGGCCAATGTTTCCGTCGTCGCCGCTGGGTTCGCCGCCAGATCCCTTAGCACGCCCTCGTCCATTGCCGTAGCCAGTAGCACCAGGCACTCGGGCGGGGTTGACGGGTTCCCCGCCGCATGGCGCCGCACCAACGGCTCAGGGTCGACCGCGAGAGTGGCTAGATGGTCGGGTGTCGTTGAGGGGTTCGCGGCTATCGCACTGCGAACGGCCTCGTCGGGATCGGACGCCAATAGGCCCAAACACGGTGGTGGAGTGGAAGGGTTGTTCGCGACGCCGCTGCGCACCCATTCATGCCGATCTGCGGCGAGTTCCACGAGCAGGGACTTGGGGGTGGCAGGGTTCTTAGCCAACGTGAAGCGGACCTTGAAGTCCGAATCAATGCTCAGTACAGCGCCAACGGAGAAGCGTGGTCCGTCCGGCCCAAGACCGGAGGATTCGCTTGGCTTGACAGGGTCGATCACG
>CAINMH010000125.1 GCA_903850745.1 uncultured bacterium | reverse complement strand
ATGACGGTGTGGGGCAATCACTCCGCGACTCAGTACCCCGACATCTCTCACGCACTCGTCAACGGCAAGCCCGCCCTCGAGGTTGTTAACGATGAGGCTTGGGTGCGCGACACGTTTATTCCGACAGTTGCCAAGCGCGGCGCCGCAATCATCGAAGCGCGTGGGGCGTCGTCGGCTGCTTCGGCCGCCAATGCTGCAATTGATCACGTACACAGCTGGGTCCTCGGCACGCCTGCCGATGACTGGGTCTCGTCATCGGTCTACTCCGATGGTTCGTACGGTGTTGCTGAAGGCATCATCTCGTCGTTCCCCTGCCGTTCCGTCAATGGACAGTGGGAGATCGTGCAAGGCCTGGAGATCAGCGAATTTTCCAGGAGCCGCATCGACGCATCCGTTAACGAGCTCATTGAAGAGCGCGACGCGGTGCGTGCACTCGGTCTGATCTGACACACTCACGTCACTGAAGGGATTGTCGCAGTCATGGCGAAGATCAAGGTTATAAATCCGGTTGTTGAACTTGATGGCGATGAGATGACTCGCATCATCTGGCAGTTCATCAAGGATCAGTTGATCCTTCCCTATCTCGATGTCGATCTGCGCTACTACGATCTCAGCATTGAGCATCGTGATGCGACAGACGATCAGGTCACGATTGATTCGGCCAATGCAATTCGCGAGTTCGGTGTGGGCGTCAAGTGCGCGACCATCACTCCTGACGAGGCGCGTGTTGAGGAGTTCGGCTTGAAGAAGATGTGGAAGTCGCCGAACGGCACTATCCGTAACATCCTTGGCGGCGTGATCTTCCGTGAGCCCATCATCATCAACAACATCCCGCGTCTGGTTCCGACGTGGACTAAGCCGATCGTTGTCGGCCGTCATGCGTACGGTGATCAGTACCGCGCGACCGACTTCAGAGTGCCCTCGGCGGGCAAGCTCACGATGACCTTCACGCCCGAGGATGGCTCGGAGCCGATGGAGTTCAACGTGTTTGACTTCCCGAGTTCTGGTGTAGCTATGGGCATGTACAACCTTGACGATTCCATTCGCGATTTTGCGCGTTCGTCGTTCCGCTACGGGCTCGATCGCAATTACCCGGTCTACATGTCTACTAAGAACACGATCCTCAAAGCCTACGACGGCCGTTTCAAGGACATCTTCCAAGAAATCTTTGATGCCGAGTTCAAGGGCGAGTTCGATGCGGCTGGCATCACCTACGAACATCGCCTCATCGACGACATGGTCGCCTCCGCTATGAAGTGGGAGGGCGGCTACATCTGGTCCTGCAAGAACTACGACGGTGATGTGCAGTCCGACACCGTCGCGCAGGGCTTTGGTTCGCTTGGATTGATGACTTCAGTGTTGTTGACGCCGGATGGCCGCACTGTCGAGGCTGAGGCCGCACACGGCACGGTGACGCGTCACTACCGCGATCACCAGAAGGGGAAGCCAACCTCGACCAATCCCGTTGCGTCGATTTTCGCGTGGACCCGGGGCCTCGTCTATCGCGGCAAGTTCGACAACACCCCCGAGGTGTCGAATTTTGCTGAGACGCTTGAGCGCGTCTGCATCGAGACCGTTGAGGCGGGTTCGATGACCAAGGACCTTGCGCTGCTTGTCGGACCCGACCAGAAGTGGGAGACGACGCAGGAGTTCCTTGCCAGCATCGACAACAACCTCAAGAAGGCCATGGCCTGACACTCGTTTCACGCGACAGCCCGAGGCACTAGCCTCGGGCTGTGCGCATTATTACGGCAAATGTGAATGGCATCCGTGCTACGGCCCGTCGAGGTGGACTGGAGTGGCTTGCAGCCGCCAAAGCCGACGTGATTTGTCTGCAGGAGGTGCGCGCGACGCACGAGCAACTGCACGAGGTTCTTGCTGAGAGCGGGCTAGCAAAGTGGCACGTCGAGCACAGCGCCTCTGAAGATCTTGGTCGCAATGGTGTCGCGGTGCTCACCAAGGCTGCGCCGCTTGCATCGCGCGAAGGAGTGGGAGATGCAGTCTTTGCTCGTTCGGGTCGATGGATCGAAGTGGATGTCGAGTCCAAGTACGGACCGCTCACCGTGGTGTCGGCGTACGTTCATTCCGGTGAAGCTGAAACACAGAAGCAAATCGACAAGTACGCCTTTCTTGTCGCAATGGACAAACGACTCGCCGCATTGCGTCGAAGTGCGACGCGCAAGAAGAGCCACGTCATCGTCACGGGTGACTTCAACATCGCACATGCCGAGGTCGACATCAAGAACTGGAAGGGCAATCGCGATAAGGCCGGCTTCTTGCCGGAGGAACGCGCCTATCTCGATCGATGGTTCGGTGCAGCTGGCACCGGCAATGGTCCGTGGGCCGATCTTGGTCGTGCGCTCGGTGGGCCCGGTCCGGGGCCGTACACGTGGTGGTCCTGGCGCGGTAAGGGCTTTGACACTGATGGTGGCTGGCGCATTGACTATGTGATTGCTACGCCCGAGATTGCCGCGATGGCGAAGTCCGCCGAGGTCGGCAAAGCGCCCACCTACGCCGAGCGCTGGAGTGACCACGCGCCCCTGATCATCAACTTCGCCTGACCACGTCCCGCCCTCCCGCCGCCACCCGCCCCTCCGCCGACGTCACCTTGCGTAGCCCTAACGCTGGCGCTTGGGGCTACGCAAGGTGACGTCGAAGGTGGGGGAGGGGGGTCTCTGCCAGAATGAGGCATATGGCGACATCGGCTCCTGCTCACCCCCGCGTGCTGTCGGGTATTCAGCCGACGGCCGATTCGTTCCAGTTGGGCAATTACCTTGGGGCGTTGGTGCGGTGGGTCGAACTCCAAGAGACGCACGACGCGTTCTATTGCGTAGTTGACCAGCACGCGATCACTGTCGAGCAGGAACCCGCCGTCCTTGCTCGGCGCACGCTGCTGTCCTTCGCTCAACTACTCGCAATTGGTCTTGACCCCACGCGCAGCACGATTTTTGTACAGAGCCACGTACCCGAGCACACCCAATTGGCGTGGGTGCTGCAGTGCATGACGGGCTTTGGCGAGGCCGGCCGTATGACGCAGTTCAAGGACAAGGCAGGCAAGGAGGGCGCTGACCGCTCGACGGTGGGCTTGTTCACCTATCCGATCCTGCAGGCCGCCGACATCCTGCTCTACCAGGCAAGCGGCGTGCCCGTGGGCGAGGATCAGCGCCAGCACCTCGAACTCACCCGTGACCTCGCGCAGCGCTTCAACTCGCGTTACCAAAAGACCTTCGTGGTGCCTGAGCCCCTGATCGTGGCCGACACTGCCAAGATCCTCGACCTCCAGGACCCGACCGCGAAGATGAGCAAATCCTCGGCTCCCGGCTGTGTATTCCTCCTCGACGAGCCCAATGTGACCGCCAAGAAGATCAAGAGTGCGGTGACCGACTCTGGCCGGGAAATCTCCTTTGATCCGGTTGAGAAGGCCGGAGTCTCTAACCTGCTGTCGATCATCCGGGCGGTGACCGGCACCCCGGTCGACGCCCTCGTGGCTTCGTACGAAGGCCGCGGGTACGGCGATCTGAAGAAGGATGCTGCCGAGGCCGTCGTGGAGCTCGTGTCCCCCATCCGGGCGTCCGTCAACGATTTGATGGGCGACCGGGCCGAACTCGAACGCCTCATGGCGGTCGGTGCTGGACGGGCTCGGGAGGTCGCGGCGACGACCTTGGCCTTGGTCTACGACCGGATTGGCTTCGTCCCTGCCCGCTGACACTTTGGGGCGGCCCTGTGTGACGGACGTCCTACGCCTAGGGGTGGTGGGCTCCACCTGCGATGCCTAGGATTCAGACGTTCGGCTAGCGCGGCGATATGGAGGGTTTTGTGAGCAGTGTGACCACCCCGGTCTCTACAGACGGGCAACCCCCAAAGCGCAAGCGCGCCGAAATTGGCGTTAAGACACTCCGGACGGACCGGTACTGGGTCCAGCCGCTGGTGACCTTCATCGCCCTCATGCTTTTCGTCATCTACTCGACGTGGCGTGCGTTCATGAACGCTGACTACTTCTACGAGCCGCTGATCTCACCGTTCTACTCACCATGTCTGTCAACCGCGTGTCCGCCCGGTTCGAGCTTCTGGACCCCACTTGATCTGCCAGTGGCGTTTTCGCCGGCCCTGCTCATTCTGATCTTTCCGCTCGGCTTCCGCCTCACCTGCTACTACTACCGCAAGTCCTACTACCGGGCCTTTTGGCAGTCTCCGCCCGCGTGTGCAGTGGCCGAGCCGCACGGCAAGTACACCGGCGAGACGCGCTTCCCGCTGATCTTCCAGAACGCGCACCGCTACTTCTTCTATGCCGGTCTCGCGTTCAACGCGCTTCTTACCTACGACGCGATCATCGCCTTCCGCAACCATGAGGGCCAGTGGGGACATGCAAGTGTTGGCACGCTTGTTCTGATTCTCAATGCTGCCTTCCTTTGGTTCTATTCGCTGTCGTGCCACTCCTGCCGTCACGCGATCGGTGGGCGTCTGAAGAACTTCTCGAAGCACCCGGCTCGTTACAAGATGTGGACGTGGGTCAGCAAGCTCAATGGCAATCACATGCGCTACGCATGGATCTCCATGGTCTTCGTTGCTTTCACTGACTTCTACGTCTACCTCGTAGCCTCCGGAAAGATCACGAACTTCTACTTCTTCTAAATCGAAAGGCCCATTTGTATGTCCCAGATTACGAAGTTGCAGTTCGACGTGATCGTCGTCGGTGCCGGCGGCGCGGGTCTTCGCGCAGCCATCGCCGCTCGCGAGGCCGGCAAGAAGACGGCCATCCTGAGCAAGTCGCTCTTTGGCAAGGCCCACACGGTGATGGCCGAGGGTGGCATTGCTGCATCCATGGGCAACGTGAACTCCAACGACAACTGGAAGGTTCACTTCTGCGACACGATGCGTGGCGGCAAGTTCCTCAACCACTACCGCATGGCTGAGTTGCACGCCAAGGAAGCGCCAGATCGCGTATGGGAGCTTGAGGCGTGGGGCGCACTCTTTGACCGCACTCCTGACGGCAAGATCAGCCAGCGTAACTTCGGCGGTCACGAATACCCCCGTCTCGCCCACGTAGGCGACCGCACCGGCCTAGAGATGATCCGCACCCTGCAGCAGCGTGTGGTCGCTCTCCAGCAGCAGGACAAGGCGGAGTTCGGCGACTACGACGCGATGATCCAGGTCTTCGCTGAGACTTCTGTTTCGCACGTGTTCGTCTCAGGTGAAGGCGCCGACCGCAAGGTTTCCGGCGCATTCGCCTACGCACGTGGCACCGGTGACTTCATCGTCTTTGAGGCGCCCTCGGTCATCCTCGCGACCGGCGGCATTGGCAAATCGTTCAAGGTCACGTCCAACTCCTGGGAATACACCGGCGATGGCCACTCCATGGCACTCATCAGCGGTGGCTCACTGGTCAACATGGAATTCGTACAGTTCCACCCCACGGGCATGGTGTGGCCGCTCAGCGTCAAGGGCATCCTCGTCACTGAGTCGGTGCGTGGTGATGGTGGCGTACTGACCAATTCTGAAGGCCGTCGCTTCATGTTCGACTACATCCCCGACGTTTTCAAGGCGCAATACGCCAAGACCGAAGAAGAAGCAGACCGTTGGTACACCGATCCGGACAACAACAAGCGTCCGCCGGAGTTGCTTCCTCGCGATGAGGTTGCGCGCGCGATCAACACCGAGGTGAAGGCCGGTCGCGGATCACCCCATGGCGGCGTTTTCCTTGATGTGTCCAAGCGGCTTCCCGCTGACGTCATCAGGGCCAAGCTCCCTTCGATGTGGCATCAGTTCAAGGAGCTTGCTGACGTCGACATCACTCTCGAGCCCATGGAGGTTGGACCTACCTGCCATTACGTGATGGGTGGCATTGAGGTTGATCCTGATACGCAGCAGGCAGTGGGCGTCAAGGGCCTCTATGCGGCTGGCGAATCCTCTGGCGGCATGCACGGTTCCAACCGTCTCGGTGGCAACTCGCTCTCTGATCTCCTTGTATTCGGTAAGCGTGCCGGTGATGCAGCGGCCGAATACGCGAGTGCTGCTGGCCCAGTGACGCTGAGTGACGCTGAGATCGCAGCGGCCGAGACCGCGGCAATGGCCCCGTTCAGCAATGCCGGTGGAGAGAACCCCTACGCCATTCAGCAGGAGTTGCAGCAGATGATGAACGACTATGTCGGCATCATCCGCACCGAGGATGAACTGAAGCAGGCGCTCGTCGAAATTGAGAAGTTCAAGGAGCGCGCGGCACGTGTGGGCGTCAAGGGCACGCGTCAGTACAACCCGGCGTGGCACATCGCACTTGATCTGCCGCATCAGTTGGTCGTGTCCGAATGCATCGCTCGGGCAGCGCTCGGACGTGAAGAGTCGCGTGGTGGACACACCCGTGACGACTTCGCGAAGATGAGCCCAGAGTGGCGTCAGGTCAATCTGATCTGTTATGCCGAGGGCACCGGCGTGCGGGTGGAGAAACAGGCATTGCCGACCATTCCGCAAGAGTTAGTCTCGTTGTTCGACAGCAGTGAACTCAGCAAGTACATGACCCAGGCGGAGCTCGATTCCATCGCGCAAGGGACGGCATAATTATGACTTACACCGCGAACTTTAGAGTCTGGCGTGGAATCGGCGGCGAGGGTGAGCTGCAGGATTACACCGTTGAAGTCAACGAGGGCGAGGTCGTACTCGACGTCATCCATCGCATTCAGGCGACACAGGAGCCAGATCTGGGTGTTCGCTGGAACTGCAAGGCCGGCAAGTGCGGCTCCTGCAGCGCCGAGATCAACGGCAAGCCGCGCCTCATGTGCATGACTCGCATGAACACCTTCGAAGAGGGTGCTCCCGTCACGGTCACACCAATGCGTACGTTCCCCGTGATCCGCGATCTCGTGACCGATGTTTCCTTCAACTACGAGAAGGGCCGTCAGGTTCCGGCCTTCTCCCCACCGAAGGACCTCAAGCCCGGTGACTTCCGTATGCAACAGAAAGACGTCGAGCGCTCGCAGGAGTTCCGCAAGTGCATCGAGTGCTTCCTTTGCACCAACACCTGTCATGCCGTGCGTGACCATGAGGAGAACGTGAAGTTCTTCGCTGGCCCGCGCGTGCTCATGCGCACCGCTGAGCTCGACATGCATCCGCTTGACACCCTCGACCGCCGGCGTATGGCGCAAGACGAGTTGGGCTTGGGTTACTGCAACATCACCAAGTGCTGCACCGAGGTGTGCCCTGAGCACATTCACATCACTGATAACGCGCTGATTCCGTTGAAGGAGCGCGTGGCTGACCTCAAGTACGACCCGCTGCGCTGGCTCGGCAACAAGATCCGCGTGCGCGGCAAGGACGACTGAGCCGAACCGGCGAACACCATGGCCACTAGTGGGCCAGGCACCCTAATTGGGGTGGCTGTAGCCATCCCTGAGCCGTTGGCCAGTCAAGTGACGGGCTGGCGAACTCGGTTTGGCGATCCGCAGTCCACGCAGATCGCAGCACACATCACCTTGGTGCCGCCAATGCTCGTGACGGATCTACTCGTAGTCGAACAACACCTCGAAGAAGTAGCGTCACGATCGCCGGCGTTCACGATCCACCTGCGTGGCACGGGAACCTTTCGCCCGCTAGCTCCGGTGGTCTTTCTTGCTCTTACGGAGGGCATCTCCGGCTGCGACGCTTTGCAGCGGCGGCTTCGCTCTGGTCCGCTCGATCTGGATCTGACGTATCCGTATCACCCGCACGTGACGGTCGCGCACCATCTCAGCGATGAGGTGCTCGATGAAGCATTTGATTCGCTAGCCGATTTTGAGGCGACCTTCTTGGCTGATCGTTTTGATTTTTACGAGCAGGACGCGGACGGCGCTTGGTTGACTCGTAGAAGCTTTCTTTTGGCCGATCAGCGTCGATGACGAGCAGCTGGGACAGGCTTGCGCCAGACCCGGATGCCGGCACCGAGCAGGAATAGCGCGAGAACAACAACTGCGCCGAAGCCCCACAACCAACCTGTGTTTACGGATGTTGAAGTCTGAGTGGCTGCAGTGATCTCCCCAGTTGGCGTGGGCTTGTCCGACGAGGGCGCGGCTGAGTCGCCGCCGGCAGGCTTTGCGGTTGCACTGGCTGTTGCATCTGCGCTAACTGGCTCAACGAGGTAGCCCACGGGGGTGAGTTCGTCTGCATTGGCAAAGCCCCAGTCCAGCAGTGGCGCCGCGACGTTGATGATGTCGTCTTGGACGTTCATTAAGGTCACGATCAACCGGCGCCCGTCCCGCTCGGCCGCGCCTACGAACGTGCGCCCTGCCTCGTCAGTCCAGCCGGTCTTCACGCCAATCGCGCCAGGGTAGTCGTTGATGAAGAGCGGATTCTGCGTCGCGATCGTAAACGTCGAACGCGGATCGCCCTCCTTCTCGGCCAGGAAGCCGGGCATTTCGTAGTTAATCTTGTTGACGTAGTCGAAGAAATCAGGACGATTCAAGCCTGCTCGTGAGATGAGCGCGAGATCGTAGGCGGATGTCACTTGGCCAGGAGCCTCGAGGCCATGGGGAGTTTTGGCCACCGTGTCGTATGCCTGTAGACGTTGTGCTTCGTCGTTCATTTGCGAGATGGTCTTTTCTAGACCGCCGTTGACCATGGCGAGGGAGCGTGCGCAGTCGTTTCCACTTTGCATCATGAGCCCGTAAAACAGATCACTGACGCTATACGGCGCATTCTCGACGATCCCCACCCTGCTGCCATCGACCGTCACGTCGTCAAAAGTTGTCGTGTAGACGGTTGCTGGGTCGAGACGCTGCACGAGGGTAAGCAGAGTCAACGTTTTTAGAACACTCGCGGGGGAGCGCTGTATATGGGGTCCTTGGGCCGCCAAGATCGCGCCGGTGTCAAGGTCGGCCAGCACCCAGGTCGATGCGGCGACATTCGGCAAGTTGCTGGCTTGTTTGCCCGGATCGACGATCACGTCATAGCCAGACAGATTGGGCCCACCGATGGGCTCAGCAGCGGCCGGCCCGGCAGCGAGAAGGAGGGCTACCACTGCTGTTGCAGATGCGAGGGTGAGTGCGGTCAGCCCACGTCCGTGACGCAGGCTATGGGAGCGCGATGTGAAAGTCATACGACAGTCAGGGTAACCCGGCGACCGTGGGTGATGCTCGACACGACACAGGGCCTAGGCGGGTTCAGGCGCCTATCGACCCGAGAGCATCTCTCGGAGTCGGGCCTTTTCGACCTTGCCGAGAGCGTTACGGGGGAGGCTCTCGACGACGTGCACAGACTTCGGCACCTTGAATGGTGCGAGAACCTCTCGGGCCTGATAGCGAATCTCTGCTGGGTCCAGGGTGCTTCCGGGTTCGGCCACTACGACGGCAGTGACTGCCTCTCCGAAGTCTGGGTCCGGTAGGCCGACGACGGCTGATTCGAGAATGCCGGGCAGGGCATCGAGTGCCTGCTCGATCTCCTTCGGATAGACATTAAGCCCACCAGTAATGATCAGGTCCTTTGAGCGTCCGACAATCTCGACGTAACCATCGGCGTCGATGCGCCCGATGTCACCAGTCTTGAACCATCCGTCAGCACTGAATTCGGTGCCACGTAATTCTGGTCGATTCCAATACCCAGCGAAGACGGTCGGAGACTTGACCTGGATCTCCCCGGTCTCCAAACCGTCGAGCCGCAGCTCAACTCCAGGCAGCGGGAGTCCGACCGTGCCGGGCTTGCGAGCACCGTCAACGGGATTGGAGGTGAGGATATAGGTCTCAGTGAGTCCGTAACGCTCCACGATCTGTGCACCAGTGCGCTGGGTGAACTCCGCGTGCGTAGTCGCCAGCATGGGCGCAGATCCCGAGGTGAACAGGCGCGTATGGCTCACGAGTTCGCGGGTGAAGCGAGCATCCGCGAGAAGCCGCGTGTAGTGAGTGGGTACGCCCATCAGCACTGTGCAGTTCGGCAGCTCCGCGACTATCCGATCGATGTCGAACGCTGACAGGAGAACCATGCAGCCGCCCGTCACGAGCGTGTTGTAGCCCGCAACGAAAAGGCCATGGACGTGGTAAACCGGGAGCGTGTGCAGCAATACGTCATTCTCGGTCATGCCCCAGAAGGCGCTGAGCGTGGAAGTGCCGTAGACAAGATTGCTCTGGCTGAGAACCGCGCCTTTGGGCTTACCCGTTGTGCCGCTAGTGAAGAGCATCGCGGCCGGATCGTCGTCGCTGCGCTCGACGTCGATGTAGGTGGTTGGTGCCGTGGCTGACTGCTCTAGAAGTGCGGCAAGAGTCACTTGCTGGAAGGGAACGTCGAGCAGGGCATCCACGACGAGCAGCGCCGGACACGCGTCCTCGAGTAGTCCGAGGAGTTCATGGTGCGTGTAGGTGCTGTTGAGAGGCACGTACACCGCACCCACGCGAGCGCAGGCGATGTTGAGAGTGAACACATCAGGACACTTCTCAACCTGGACGGCCACACGATCCCCGGCCTGCACGTTGTGAGCGATGAGCGTGTTCGCAATCTGGGCTGATCGGTCGGCTAGATCGCCGTAGGTCCACACCTCGCCGTTCGCGTTACGAATACAGGGTCGCGAGCCATCTCTCCGACTCCAAGACAGCAAGAGGTCGGCAAGCGGGTTACTCATGGGACGAATCTTTCAAAGGTCATGTGCGGCGACTGCGCGCGGTGAAGATACGAAGATCGAGTGACGCCCAGCCATCACGCTGTACCTTATCTGCTAGAGCGGCTCCGACAATAATGATACCGCCAATCGTCTGCTGCCATTGGGTGCCGAAACCAGCGGCAGTCAGTCCATTGGACAGCACACCAAAGAAGAGAACGCCGATTGCCGTGCCAAGAATCGAGCCGCTACCGCCGCGCAGGCTAGTGCCACCGATAAGTACGGCCGCGGCCGCCTGCAACATGATGGTGTCGCCGATGGTGGGCCCAGCAGAACCAGTCCGGGATGCCGCCACCAATCCACCGAAGGCTGCGCACGCTCCTGCGAGGCCGTAGGCGAGCATGACAGTTCGCGAGACATTAATCCCAGATAGGCGTGCTGCCTTTTGATTCCCGCCGACCGCATAGATGTCGCGCCCAAAGAGGGTATACCGAAGTGTGAATGCTGCGATTGCAAAGACGGCGATTGAGCATAGAACCGGGATCGGAATTCCGACCACTTTGCCGAATGAGAAAGTGTCTACGAGCCACGTTGACTTGATCACGATGGTCTGACCACCGGAGATGAGCTTTACCAGACCCATGAAGAGAGTCATCGTGCCCAGAGTTACCACCATGAAAGAGAGTTTGAGCCGGCCGATGAGGAAACCATTCGTTAAGAAGCCGAGCAAACCTCCGAAGATGATCGTGAGGGCCATCGCAACCACGATCGGGACGGAAAGCTGGTTGACGAGCCACGCGAGAATGAAGGTGGTAAGAGCCATCAAGGCCCCGATCGAAAGATCGAAGCCTCCCACGAGTAGGACGAATGTCAAGCCGATAGAGACCAAAAACAGAACCGAACTACTGATTAGCAGGAGGACCATGTTGTCGAAGGTGAGGAAGGTTTCGCGTTGGGTGATCGCGAAGAAGACCAGCAGGAGAATGAGTAGGACCGAGATCGATGTGACACGACTGTGGAGCACTCGATTCCATATCGGGGGGCGAGTTGACAGCGCTACGTCAGGACTGTCCCCGGCCCCGGCTGCTTCTGTCGCCAATGCGTTCTCTAGGTCGTTGCTCACGTCCCACCTCCAGTGGCCATATGTGACAGTCGTGCGGTGGTTGCTTCGCTGTGGGACATTTCGCCCACTATCTGCCCCCGGAACATGACGACAAATCGGTCGCTGAGGACCATCAGTTCCTCAAGATCTGACGAGGCGACGACGACTCCTAGCCCACGATTTCGCACATCGAAAATAATGTTATGAATTTCTCGCTTTGCACCGACATCGACACCGCGGGTTGGTTCGTCCATGAGTAGGACCTTGGGATTTGTTTCCAACCACTTGCCAAGTAGGACTTTCTGCTGGTTTCCACCTGATAGCGAGCCCACCTCGCGAGCGAGTGAACCTTTCTGGATTAACAGCGCCGTAGACGTGCGTGAGGCGACAGTCAATTCATTCCGCGTCTTGAGCCAGCGCAACCGAAGGCCGCCGGCTGTCCTTGGGATATTGATGTTGGACTGGATAGACATCTCAAGCATTAGGCCATCACTTTTACGATCACCTGGCACCAGGCCGATTCCCCGACGCATCGCGTGAAGAGGACTTGTGGGTAGGGGCTTTGCGCCATCCATGTCGAGTGTGCCGGTGGCCTCGGGAAGGGCGCCGAAGATAGCCATGAGCAGTTCGCTGCGGCCGGCCCCTTCGAGGCCCACCAAGCCGACAACCTCACCGGGGAAAACCTCGAATCCAGCGTCGTGAACTTTGTGCCCCACGTTCACGTTGAGCACTCGTAGCAGCGGGTCCGCATTACGCTCAGATTTGACACCTTCGCGCTCGTAATGCTCCACGGAATAGCCAAGCATGTCCTCGACGAGTGTTGATTTGGTGTAACTGACTGTCTTTCGAGTAGAGATGGTGCGACCGTCGCGAAGGACAGTGATGCGATCAGTGAAGTCGAAGAACTCGTCGAGTCGGTGCGACACGAAGATGATTGCTGTGCCCGCATCGCGAAGTGTGCGCATTGTGCGAGCGAGCATCAATACGGCGTCCTCTGTAAGAGAACTCGTGGGCTCGTCCAGAATCAGAATCTGGTGCTCAAGATTGACGGCCTTCGCGATTTCGACCAGTTGCTGCTGGTCGATACGGAGTGTGCCAACTTGGGTACGAGGATCAATGTCTAGACCGAGACGTTTGAGGGCAACCGCGCCGCGCCGGTAAAGCTCGGCCCAATCGATTCGGCCGAACTTTCGGGGCTTGTCGTGGGACATCAGAATGTTCTCGGCCACGGAGAGATCTAGTGCGAGGCTGAGTTCTTGCGTGACGATGGCGACGTTTTTGCGGAGTAAGCGCGTATCGCTGAAGTGGATTGGGGTTCCAGAGATACTCACAGTGCCTGCGTCGGCGATCGTCTGACCGGACAGGATCCCCAACAGGGTCGACTTGCCGGAGCCATTCTCGCCAATGAGACCATGAATCTCTCCGGGATACACCGTGAAATCTGCACCCTGAAGAGCGCGAATGCCGCCGTAGTGCTTGGTCATCCCAGTTGCCACAAGAAGCGCATCGTCGACCCCAGGTTGCCCCGGGGTCGACGATGCCGAACTAGAGACGTGCTCCATGTAGTGAGACTATCCGCCGAAGTAAGCGTCGACGATGTCCTTGATGGGTTTGGCATTTGCCACCGTCTGCTTGGTGATGACATTGCCGAGGCCCACGAAGATCGACTTCGGGATTGTCTGACCGGCCTTGACCAGCAGAATGCCGTTAACGAGTTGCTCGGCCCACTGTGCGGCAGGCGGCTGGATTGTCAGCTCGATTTGACCTGCTTCGATGGCAGGGATCGTAGCGTCTTCGCCGTTGATGCCGAAGGATGACACGGTCTTGCTAGCCGTGCGAGCAGCTGCGGTCACGCCGAGTGCCGAGGCGTCGTTGTAGGCCAACCAGCCCTTGATCTCGGGATTCGCAGAGATGACAGGCCCGGCCATCTGCTCGCCCCCAGCGACGTTGTCACTCGGGTTGTCAAATGTGCCGAGCACTTTAAGCCCAAACTCACCAGCCCAGTAAGAGGCCCGCTCCGCGTAGTACACAATTGAGGGAACCGGCACTGAGAACTTATTCGTCGCTACCTGTGCACCGGGGTGAAGTTCGGACATCAGTTTTGCCGAGACGTAGGCGCCGAGGTCGCGGCCGTAGATGACTTGACCATCGACAGGACCGAGATCAGTGGAACCGTTCGGGGTGACCTCCATGGCCGTGATGGGGATACCGGCAGCCTTCGCCTGAGTGAGCACGGGCACGAGCGCCGTTGCGTCGAGCGGCCACACGATGATCCCGTCGACCTTCTGGTTGATCAGTTGTTGGATCTGAGTGACCTGATTGGCGGGATCGCCCCCTGCATCGAGGGTGATAAGAGTACCCCCGATCTTTTCCACGGCCTTCTGGATCGCGTAAGAAAGGCGATTGTTGAGCTCATTTGCGTCGAGAGCCTCAGACCAGCCGATCTTTAGTGGCTTCGGCGTGGCAGTGCCGAAGGAATTGGGAAGGGTGGAGTTCTCTCCAGTGTACGAAGCGAGAATCTTATTGATGTTTTCTTGGCCCATGATGATGGCCGGATCAGTAGGGTCGCCCCCACCGGACGTGGTCGGAGCTGGCACGCTCGAGGTCGTCGGAGCGACGGTCGAGGAACCACCACCCGAACTGCTGCCACAGCCAACGAGAACTGTCGCGGCTACGACTCCTAAGGCCAAGAGGCTTGGAATCAATCGACGTTGCATTTGGGACCTACTTCCTGCGCGGTGCGCATAGTGCCTCCCTTAAACCAAGGAGTCGTATTTAGCCGACGAGATTGTCGCCGTCCGTTTTCGGCGACGGCGTCGCCCGGTACGCGCAGACTAGGTCAACCAAAATAGGCTGTCAATCAAAATCCCATAGAAATTTATAGAATTTTGTAACAACTGTGTTTCGGTCTTTATGAAAATTCCCGCGAGGGATCCTGGAAGAAGCAAAGCACTGGCTGGACGGCCGCGTGGTTTTACCCGCTATTTCTGAAGGGCCGATGGAGACTCGCTGGCGAATGCCGTCTTGGGGTCGATCACGACTACCTCGCGTGAGGCGCTGTCATAAAGCCCCGTCATGACGTGCATCAGAGCCATAAGTGAATCAAGTTTGCTGTCGATGTTGACGATCTCTTCCATACTGTCGAGGAGTAGAACTTTTCGCAGGTCAGCGTATCGATTCGACTCAAGGGTTCCGCGTTCAGTGACCTCGAACAGGGTGCTAGAGCCAACCTTCACCTTTTTCACAAGACCGAGACCAACCAACTTTCGCAGGTTATAGAGAACATTAGGAAGGTCATCTCGGTTAATGAGTTTGGCAATCGTTGCGGCATCCTTCGCTCGCTCCTGCATACGGACCACGTGTAAGACGACCACCTCATTGAAACTGATGTCTGGGTGTCCGACCAGGCGGGCCGATTGGGTCACCCATCGTTGGTAGGCCTCATTGACTTGCATGAGAGCGAATTCAAACGCCGTCACCCGTTCAGCTCGTTGTGAGTCCGCCAAGTGCCAAGATCGTGCGGCTTCGTAGTCTGGGGTAACGCGGCTCATAATTCGTCCCTTGCTCTTCGTTGTCACTGGGCATCTCGAAGATCGTAGTCTTTGCTCAGCGCGCCTTCAAGCGCCGTGCTCACTGCCCGCGACAAAGCCGCTCCGTTCGTGTAAGAGTGGGTTAGAGAACCAGTCGGGGCCCGAGGGTCGACGCTTGGAGTGAGCCACAGAACAGGCACTCCGTATCCCCGAAGGCGATCCACCTCCTGCTGAACGAAACGCCTGTGTGTGCTTCGCGCATCTGTGAAGATAATGATAATTCGGCCCCCGTCGTCCCTATCGAGCCGAAGTGCCCCACTGAGCGCGCGGAGGGAGGCGGGACAACCGCTCGACCCTCCGCCGCATTCGGGCTCAACCACGTGGGTGGGGATTCGTCCGGGCCAGACAACGGGGCTGGGGCCGGAATTCCATGCTACCGCGGCCACTTCGCCGTCCAGGCGCGCGATCGTCCATGCGACGGCCCACACCATATCCGCGATTTCTCGATGAAGTGGGGACTGAGATCGCGAGATATCCCAGCTGATCCCGACTCTCAGTCTCGGCTGCTCTACATCTCGCCTGCGCAATTGCCGCCAAGGGCGCGCAGTCATCCGGGCATGGGATTCCCGCTGTGCCTCTAGTCTCATGGCTTCAGCAAGTTTGAGTCGTCCGGGCGGAAGCGGGCTCGCGACAAGGTCGATGGTTGGGTACCTATGTCTGGCCCCACGTAGGGTGGCGAGCAGCGCTCGTGCCTGAGTGCGAACCTCAGTGCTGGGTTCCCGTACGAGGACTGCTCGACGGTGAGGGTCACGCAGGAATGCTCCCATCGCAGCGGTGTGATCTTGGATTCTAAAGTCTGTCTGAACTTCTCGGGCGGTTCCAAAGTGAGCTTGAGGAGCTCGGTCTTGAGTCGGAGCGATCCGCTCGGCGATGCTTTCGAGTGTGGCGCCCATCTCGCGGGAAATCTCAGCCTCACCGGCGAAGTCCAGCAGGCCGAGTAGATCGGTGATCCCTCGTGCTGCTGCAACAAGGTCCTCTACCTGATCGTCGGCCAACTCAAGCGCGAAGTCGATCTGATCAATCAGCGAACAGAATCCTTCCCCAGCGAGAGAACTCGTGTAGGCATCCAGTAGCGGCTTGACTTCATCGCTCCTGAGAATTCCTACCCGATACAAGGCGACCAGGCCGAGGAAGTCCTGCTGGCCCTCAAGGGAAAACAAGGATCGCGCTGCCGCACGCAGCCATCGTCTATCGGCCGGATGATCCGCAAGGTAGCGGCCGCATGCTCGTGCCTGCTCGAGTCCGCGACCGACGGCTGCGGTTGGCCCTTCGAGTCGAGAGTCGATGGGCCACGTGGTGTGCGCTACATGCGCTGCCGCCATGCAGAGCCAGCCGGTAAGCACCGGGAATGCGGCCCGATCCTTAGGTTGGGACGGATCAATGATGCCAGGGTCGTCCGAATTCTGTAGCACCCTGTGCGCATCGATCAAAACTTCCGCAATTCCTACTTGATACCCACTCGGCCATATACGTCGCTCGTCGATGGGTTCGGGTGAGATCCGGACGACCACCCCCGGCCTACCGCTACGAGCAGCAATGAATCTCTGCAGTCGAGAAGAAAGGCCGATCCAAATTTCGTCGTCTTGAGGTTGGCCCCACATTTGAGCATTCTGACAGCGACTTCGAGAAGTATCAATTGGAATATTTCTAAAATTTTTATAAAAACCCATTGACATCCGATTTAACGCAAGTAAAGTACGTGGAACGCACCCTTTGAGGAGCCCGAATCCGGGGCCTCTGGTTTCTTCCTGGAGGAGTTTTTATGTCCCAAAACGTCTATGAGGTTGGTAAGGCTTCCCAGTTGTCGCGTCAATACGGCCCTTATGTCCAGGCCGACTGGGGTTATGCGAATCACTGGTACCCCGGAGTCTTCAGTGATGAAGTCGCGGAGCGTGGCGTGGTTGGCATCACTATCGGCGGTCACGACATCGCGATTTCGCGTGATCAGAATGGCAAGGCTTGGGCTCTCTCTGATCGCTGTATCCACAAGGGCGTCAAGCTCTCCCTCAAGCCCATGTGCTTTGCAGACGGCACCATCACCTGCTGGTATCACGGCTATACCTACAATCTGGAGAGCGGCAACCTCGACACGATCGTCGGCAGCCCCGACGACAAGTTGATCGACAACGCGCGTACGCGGACATACCCGACCGAGGAGTTCGCCGGCATCATCTGGGTCTTCGTCGGGGATGAGGACTACCCAACTCCTCCGATCTCGACCGATCTTCCGATCAAGGTCACTGACAAGCCGAATGCGATTCCACACCTTCAGGACCCGAGGATCATCACGCGTGGAATTCGTCGCAAGCTCTATGGCAACTGGCGCCTGGCGGTTGAGAATGGGCTTGACCCCGGTCATCTGCTGGTCCATTGGGACAACCAAATCATCGTTGCACTTGACCGCGCGATGCCGCTGGGAATGAAGGCGCTCAAGGAAGACGCCACCGAACTCCTCGACTTCGAAGACGGCCCCAAGGGCGTCATGAACCGCTATGACCTCCCCGACAACTACGCGCCCGTCTTCGAGAACCCGAAGGTTCCGGATATCAAGGCGCGCGGCAAGTGGATGCCGGAGATCTTCCGCGTCTCTGCATGGGTTCCGGCGACCCTCATGGTCGAGAACTGGCCCATTCCGGATTACGCACAGTATGAATTCTACGTCCCGATCGATGACCACAACCACATGTACTTCGAGGTCATCGCGTACTGGGGCGGAACTCCTGATCAGGACAAGGAGTTCGACATGAAGTACGAACACTTCTTCAAGCCGCTCGGCCTTCTCGACTTCAACAACAACGACATCATGGCGCGTGAGGCCACTGAGGAGTTCTACGAGAAGCGTGATGGCTGGAACAACGAGCAGTTATCCGATCTCGACTTCTCGGTCGTCGCGTGGCGCAAGCATGCATCGAAGTACGGGCGTGGATTCTTCGAGTCACCTGACTTCGACGAGGAGTAGAACCGGTTGATGAGCAGTTCGATGACGACGATGGAGGACCCCTCGGGGTCCTCCATTCGTCGCGTGGTGCTCCACTTCAGCGATGGCGAGTCTCGCACCATTGAGGTCGCTGAAGGTCAGGAGATCCTCGCGGCGGCCAAGGCTCGGGGCGTGAATCTAGCGAGTCAGTGCACGGTCGGGACCTGCGCCACGTGCATCTCGCAACTGCTTGTCGGAGATGCCCAGCCCAAGCCGGACGTCGTCACAGTCCTGACTTCGGAGGAGGCCTCTCGGGGACAGCGTTTGCTGTGTCAGACACTGGCGCACTCAGATGCAGAGTTCGACATGGGCTACCCCTCGTCGCTGCTGCTCGCCAATCCTCCAGTGTTCTTCAACGCGAAGATCGGGCGCATCACCCGACTTGCCGAGTCGGTGGCCGAGATCGAAGTCAAGGTCCCCAAGACGATGCGGCTGAAATTCACAGCTGGCCAGTACTGCCGAATCAGGGTTCCCGGCACAGACGACTGGCGCTCGTACTCGATGGCATCCGGTGAGCACGAACCCAACAAACTCACTTTCCTGATTCGTATTCTTCCGAAGGGCACCATGTCGGACTACCTGCGTGACCGTGCGAAAGCGGGCGATGTTCTCGAGATGGAGGGCCCCCTTGGCTCTTTCGTGCTTGAGCCGACACAGCGACCTCACCTGCTTGTCGCCGGTGGCACTGGTCTTGCGCCGATGCTGTCGATGATCGACCGGCTTCGCCTGCTTCGTCCTGCTCCGCCGATCCAGCTGGTGTTCGGCTGCGTCAAGGAGGCGGACCTCTTCCATCTGGATGAGCTCCGAGCTCGCGCAAGTTTCACCCCGACGCTTCAGGTCCGCATCTCGCTCGAGCAGGATTCGACCATCCCAGGGGTCCTCAAGGGCAATCCGGTGACCGTGCTATCGCGGACCGACGCCCCAGAAGGGACCATCGCCTACCTGTGCGGCCCACCGGGGATGATCGCCGCCGCCGAACAGGCAATGGCGGGGTTCGGCCTGTCTTTGTCTGACGTTCGCTCCGAGCAGTTCCTTCCCAGTTAACCATTCGTAGGAGGTAGACCATGGCCGCAGTTGCTCGTCTTGGAGCTCTGGCGTTCAACACCACGAACATCCCTGAGTGGCGCCGCATCCTTGTCGGCATGCTTGGGATGGAGGAGCGCCCACGCACGGCTGAGACCGACCCGATGCTCATTCGCTACGACGACCTCGAATACCGACTCGCATTCCATCCCTCCGAAGATGATGGCTTGCGCCTCATGACATGGGAAGTGGATACACCCGAGGAGCTGCGTGAAATCGCTGCGCAGGTAGAGGGAGCGGGCATCGCCGTCGAGTGGCACGAGCATGGCGACAACGACACGCGCGATTGGACCGAGTCCATCACCTTCAAGGACCCGCAGGGTTTCCCCTTGGCCGTGCGTTACGGGGCTACGTGGGACCACAACGAGTTCCGGCCCTCAGGTATCGTCTCGGGCTTCGTGACCGGTGACATGGGCCTTGGCCACCTGGTGGTCATCGCGGAGGACTACAAGGGAATGGTCGATTTCTACCTCAACGTCCTGGGGTTCAAGCTCTCCGATTACATCGTCTGGGACGGTGCGGATGCGACGTTCTTCCATTGCAATGGTCGCCATCACAGCCTTGCGATCATGAATGAGTGCTTCGGCCAGAAGGGCGGTCAGTTCAACCACTTCATGGTCGAAGTCAACGATCTCGATGACACTGGTCGTGCTTACGATCTGATGACTCGCAGTGGTGTTCCTCTGACGATGGACTTCGGCCGGCACACGAACGACGCAATGACTTCCTTCTACATCACGAGCCCTAGCGGATTCGCCATGGAAGTCGGCAATGGAGGCATTGTCATTGACGACGAGGTCTGGGAAGTCAAGACATGGCGGGCACCCATGCGCTGGGGCCACGAACTAGTCAAGGGCTGATCAATGTCATCTGTGAGCACACCTTCTCTCACCACTACAAGCGAAGATGCAGTCAGTGCGTGCCTGAGTCGTATCGCCGAGCGAGACGGCGAGGTGCGCGCATGGGCCCATCTCAATGCCGAAAACGCACTTGCCCAGGCGCGGGCCGCAGATGCAGTCGAACCACGATCTGCTCTTCATGGTGTCCCTGTCGGTCTGAAGGACATCATTGAGACCGGCGATCAGCCGACCTCCTACGGTTCTGCGGCATGGATCTCTCATCAGCCCAGTGCGGATGCTGAGGCGGTTCGACGTCTGCGTGAAGCTGGTGCAGTGATCATGGGCAAGACGACGACTACTGAGTTCGCGACATATCAGCCGACCATCACGATGAACCCGCATAACCCTGACCACACACCGGGTGGTTCTTCGGCTGGGTCTGCTGCCGCAGTGGCCGACGGGCAGGTACAGATCGCATTAGGCACCCAGACCGCGGGCTCGGTGAACCGACCGGGCTCATTCTGCGGGGTGTTCACCTTCAAGCCCACCTTCAACCGGTGGCCCTTCAACGGGGTCCTGCCCGTGGCATTGACGTTCGATACCCTCGGCGGTTTCGCGAGGGACCCGCAGGATCTCATTCGTCTCGACGGTGTTCTTGCCAGTCCGCGTCCCGACGGGACGCCTACCCGAATCAGGTTTCTGCCGCCTCTTGCTGATTTGAGGGTGGGCGTGCTGCGCGGACCTTGGTTCGATCGTGCGCAGCCAGCGGCAGCGGCAATGCTCGACGATGTGGAGCAACGACTACGGGGAGTCGTCGCATCCGTGGACGAAGTGGACGTACCCGAGGAGCTCGCGGCCCTGCAGATCGCTCACGCGACGATCCAGAGCCTCGAGGCGGGGTGGTATCTGCGTGACATGATCTCACCGGATCCGGCAAAGATCTCCGACCTCCTGAAGGACACGATCGCAGAGGCGCATGCCCTGAGTGCTGACGAGATCGAGTCCTATCGCTCAGTACTGGCGCAGACGACGGTCTTTGCTGCACACGTCTTCGGGCAATTCGACGTCGTCATCACCTTGGCTGCGCCGGGTGAGGCCCCGGAGACTCTCGCGTCCACGGGCGATCCGGCTTTCAATCGATTTGCGAGTACCGCTGGCCTTCCCTCGGCGGGAATGCCCGTAGGGGTCGGCCCACGGGGACTACCCCTCGGACTGCAGGTGATCGGACCCCAGAACTCCGATCAGGCGCTGCTCGAACTTGTCTGCACAATGACATTCGACCTTGGGATCAGTGCGATTCCCGACCTCCCCACGGCGCCCTGATGGAAGAGGTGCCCACCACAACCAACGCTCTGCCTCTCACGCCGGAACGTCAGGAGATCTTCGAGGCTGTTCTCGCGCATCTCAATGCTGACCGCATGCGCAATTTGCTGGTGGACGTGATCGACATACATAGCCCCACCGGCGCCGAACGTCCGGCCTCGGAGTTCATGGCTGCACACCTTCGTGACGTGGTCGGTATTGATGCGCACTATCAGGAGATCTCGGCGGCGACAGGCAACGCATATGGCGAGATCCTGGGATCAGGCGAGGGAGCCCGGCTGCTGCTCTATTCGCCGATTGATACCCATATCGACCCTGAGCGCGACATCCCGTATGTAGCAAAGGCCCTGCGCGAAGACATGATCCCTAAGGCTCGTGTCGATGGAGACTTGGTGATCGGGCTTGGGGCGACCAATCCCAAGTGCATGGTCGCTGGACTCACCGAGATCGTGCATGCAGTCAAGGATGCAGGCGTTGGTTTCACGGGCGATCTGGCGATCGGTTTCGCAGGCGGAAATATGCCGTGGACCGCGATGCATCGTGACGCGTACGGCATCAGTCTCGGTGTTTATCATCTCCTCAACCGCGGCCTGTATCCAGACTTCTGCGTGCTAATGAAGCCACGCGCAGGAGTCTTTCCC
Source organism: uncultured bacterium (assembly GCA_903850745.1). Taxonomy (GTDB): domain Bacteria; phylum Actinomycetota; class Actinomycetes; order S36-B12; family S36-B12; genus CAINMH01. The sequence goes on along the minus strand of CAINMH010000125.1, from coordinate 14,874 downwards.
GAAGAGCCGGGAATGTGCTGGTTCAAGGTCTCTGTGTATGGAGACTTCGGATACGCCGGAATCACCCGCGGTACGCCTGGATTCCGCGCCTCGATTATCCCGGCCGCAACCATCATTCAGGAGATCGAGGAGTGGCTTCCGGTCTACACGGTGCGCAACCGAGACGGCTTCATCAACCCGGAGGGCTGGATCTCGGCGGTTCGTGCTGGGGATCCCACGCGTCCGGCATTCCCGCCAGCAACGACGGAGATCTTTCTCGACGTGCGGATCAGTCCGCGGACCTCGCCGGCGCAGGTACGCCATCAGTTCCATCAACTTATGGAGTCGATAAAGGCGAATCACCCTGACTTCGAGATCGCGTGGGAGATGTACGGCTCGATGCCGGGGGGTGCCACTTCGCCGGACAACTGGATCATCCAGTCCTCTCAACGCGGTTTCGAAGTGGAGACTGGAGAGCCCTACGTCAGCACGCCGTATCAGGCGGGCCAGACGGACGGAACCATGATCCGCGTACTGGGCGTGCCAACGGCCCGAGTCGGCTATCCGATGCCACCAGCCCATGCGCCCGAGGAGCTCAAGGCAGGGCTTGGGGGCATGGGTGTGGCCTCCATCGACGATGTGATGAAGGCTGTTCGAACGATCGCCTACACCGTTGTGGACACCCTGACGCGAACGCGCGAGGACGTGGGCGTCTGACCGTTCGTCATTGATCCACCTGCAGGAACAGAGTTGACCGAGTAACCCGAAACTAGTGATAGGAAACCTTATGAGCAGCGTTTCTCCGGAAATCGGAAAGAGCATCATCACCGACGGATATGTGACCAACTACCACGATGTGGGAAGCGGTCCGGCGATGCTCATGTTGCATGGTTCGGGAGCCGGAGTCAGCGGTTGGGCGAATTGGCGCGGAATCATGCCGCAACTTTCGGAGCATTTCCGAGTGATCGTTCCGGACATGGTTGGCTTCGGATACACCGAGACTCCGGACGACCTCGAATTTAGGATCTTCGACACGTGGATTTCCCAGATGATGAGTCTCCTTGACCAACTGGGTATCGAGAAGACACATCTTGTCGGCAACTCTTTCGGTGGAGGGCTGTCGCTTCATCTTGCGATTCACTATCCAGACCGTTTTGATCGCATAGTCCTCATGGGAGCGGGTGGCGTCCCGATGCCACTGAATGACAACCTCGCGGAACTCTGGCAGTACAAGCCGTCAGTGGAAAACATGAAGCGCGTGATGGACATTATGGCCTACAACCGCGATTTGGTCACCGACGAATTAGCCGAACTGCGCTACCAGGCGACGATCAGGCCCGGAGCCCAAGAAGCTTTTGAGCGTGTGTTTCCCGAACCGCTGCAGCGCCACCTGGATGCGCAGATCGTGTCGGACGAGCAGTTGGCATCGCTACCGAATGAGACGCTAATTATTCACGGGCGGGATGATCGCGTAGTTCCTTTCGCTAACTCAATGCACATGTTTAACACTATTCCGAACGCGCAGTTGCATGCTTTCGGGAAGTGTGGACACTGGACTCAGATTGAGCACGCGGATAGATTCCGCGAACTGGTCGTTGACTTCTTTGGGGAAACCATTTGATGGCTACTCTGTTTGATCTTAGCGGTAAGACTGCCCTGGTTACGGGGGCGAGCGTCGGTATTGGGCGAATGCTTGCTCAAGGACTAGCCGACGCTGGTGCGCGAGTATGCATCGTGTCGCGCAGTGCCGATGACTGTGCGCGGGCTGTAGCCGAAATTAAAGATTCAGGCGGAGATGCGTTTTTTATCGTTGCCGATCTAGCAGATCCAAATGAGATCAAGAGGCTAGTTGCGGAATTCGCGGAGCAAGAAGATCAATTGCATATTCTCGTGAACAACGCCGGGCGCATGATCCAATCACCACTGGAGGAGTTCACTGTCGAGGCGTGGGATGCAGTCATCGACCTCGACCTGCGTGCGCCGTTCCTGATGACGCAGGCTTTCATACCGCTGCTGGAGGCAGCTGGCTCGATGGAGGATCCGGCGCGTGTGGTGAATATCGGTAGCATCGATGGGATCAAGCCGCCTTTTCTCGACACCTACCCGTACCCGGCGGCCAAGGCAGCGCTGCATCACCTCACGAAGCACCTGTCGAAGGTACTCGCGCCGAGGGGCATCTCGGTCAACGCGATTGCACCCGGCGCGTTCCCTTCGCGCACGGCTGAACCGATCCTCGAGCTTCACCTCCAGGACTTCATAGACATCACACCGCTGGCCCGCATCGGTCGCCCCGATGATATGGCCGGAACGATCGTCTACATGACCAGCCGGGCGGGTTCCTTTCTGAATGGAGCCGTCATCGTGCTTGACGGTGGCATCGCGGTGTAGTGAATGATCCCCGGTGGGCAGTCAATGGACAGATCGACACGAGTGCGTCGTCGGCCCATCACCCGACCCGTCGCGGAGCGAGGAGAGAACTTCTCGACGGACGCGAAGACGCACGTGCGACCCAACGGGGAGATTTACCTTCCGCGGGATCTTGGTGGTCACTCGGATGTAGCGGCGCTTAGGCGCCTAGCGGAATGCGGGCTCTTCGTGCTTCTGTCCGGAGAACCGGGTTCCGGGAAGACTGCACTTGCTGAGGCAGCCTTTCCCGACTTGGTCACGGTGCAGTGCCACGGCGATATGACAGTTGCGCACCTTTTAGGCACGCACCTGCCCACGGAAGACGGGGGTTGGCGATGGGCCGACGGACCGCTGACCATCGCTGCTCGCGAAGGACTGCCGATGTATCTGGACGAAATCAATTCGATGCCTATGGACGTGTCCACCATTCTCCACTCGGTCATGGACGGCCGGGACTTTGTCCGGATTGATGATCGCCCAGACTCCGCCCCGGTGCACGTTGAGCCTGGTTTCTATGTACTTGCTTCGTACAACCCTGGGAGTCTTGGCGGAAGACGCCTCTCGGAAGCGCTGCTGTCAAGGTTCGCAGTGCACATTGAGGTCTCAACTGACTTTGATGCGGCGCGAGTTCTTGGTGTCCCAGAGGAGCTTGTGGCCATAGCGGAAAATCTTGTCGTGAAGAGTGATACCGATCGAGGTAGTGGCGGAAGGGGAATTTGGACTCCGCAGATGCGTGAACTTCTGGCAGCTCGCCGCTTAACTGAAGCCGGATTTGACCTGGACTTCGCGGCGTCCGCCCTCGTAAGTCAATGTCCGTGGCCGGAAGATGTGCCACTTGTAATCGATGTGTGTGAGCACATTCTTGGCGTGCGCGTTGTGCCATTGAGTCTCGGCAATCAGGTCTGAAGGGAAAATGTGATGCGAGCTGCATATGCGAAGAGAATCGATGCGCTCTATCCGCTGCGGGGATTGGAGGTCGGTGACATTGCTGAGGCCCCGGTACCTGACAGCTGGGTAACCGTAAATGTCCGTGCAGCGAGCATCAACCACCATGATCTCTGGTCACTACGCGGAGCAGGGCTCACGGAGGACCGCCTGCCCATGATTCTGGGGACTGATGCAGCCGGCGTCACGGATGACGGCCGCGAGGTGATCGTCCACGCCGTGCTCGGGGACCCGGATCGTGGCTACGGCGACGACACGAAGGACCCACAGCGGCAGATTCTCAGTGAGTGGGTGCCGGGGACCTTCGCTGAGCGGGTCAGGGTGCCGGCTCGCAATCTGGTGGACAAGCCAGCAGGACTTTCGTGGGAGTCGGCCGCGTGTCTCCCGACAGCCTGGCTGACCGCCTATCGGATGCTGACGACTCACGGCCACGGTGTTCCTGGCGAGACTGTTCTCGTTCAGGGTGCCGGTGGAGGGGTGTCGACTGCCGCAATCCTTCTGGGAAAGATGATGGGACTCCGAGTGTGGGTCACATCTCGGGAGGAAGCCAAGCGGGTGTGGGCGCGCGACATAGGGGCCGACGCGGCGTTCGCTCCCGGCGAGACCGTGCCTGATCCCGTCGATCTCGTCATAGAGACTGTGGGTGCGGCTACCTGGCAGCACTCCGTTGACAGCGTGCGCTTCGGCGGACGAATCGTGGTGTCGGGAATAACCTCAGGTGCGATGCCGGGCGCAGATCTGTTGTCGATTCTGGCAAAAGTGATCACCGTTCAGGGCTCCGTATGCGGCACTACGGCCGAGTTGAAGGAGCTTGCCAATGCGCTGGTCCATAGCGGCGTGACTCCGATAATCGACAGAGTCCTACCGCTGGAAAGAATCCATGAAGGCCTAGAGGCCATGGAAAAGGGTCAATTGCGAGGCAAGGTGGTGCTGCATGTGTGATGCTCTGCGGCTGCGAGGCGGTGTGCGATGACCAGCATTCAGGAACTTCAGAACCTGCTGGGTCGTGACCCTGAGGATTCTTGTATTAAGGACTTTGTCGGTGTGCAGCGGATCGGTCCGGTCGGGATCATCACGCTTGCCCGTCCTGAACAGCTAAATATCATCAATCTGGCGGGTTGGCGACGTATTCTGGCCACGGCAGAGGAGTTTGCGCAGGACAGTGAGCTCAGAGTCGTTCTCCTGCGCGGCGCAGGACCCAAGGCCTTCGGCACTGGTGCCGATATCAAGGAGTTCCCTGAAGTTCGCATGACTGCCGAGACGGCTGTCTCCTACAACGAAACCCTTGGCAAGGCTCTACGGGCCGTGGCAGCAATACCGATTCCCGTGATTGCGGTAATCGGAGGACTCGCGGTAGGCGGTGGACTCGAACTGAGCGGCTCCGCCGATGTACGTATTGCGTCACGCGATTCACGCTTCGGACTGCCTATCGGCAAGCTTGGAGTCACCCTCGGCTACTCCGAAGCGGCTGGAATCACCAGGCTCATCGGTCCAGCCAACGAGAAGTACCTCCTCTTCTCAAGCCGTATCGTTGATGCCGAAGATGCACTGCGTATGGGCCTCATCCAGCAGATGGTCGAACGTGAGGATCTCATCACTGAGACGGTGTCGTTGGTGCAGTCGATTCTCTCCACGTCGGCGATGACGCTGCGTGCTGGCAAGTTGGCTATCGACATGACTCAACGGGACATAACTCCCGAGGACACGGAGGCACTGGCGCGTATCACCGTCGAGGCTTATTCCGGGGCCGATCTTCGAGAGGGCGTGTCAGCCTTCGCTGAGAGGCGCCCTGCCCAATTCCCATCTGCCCGGCCGCTAGCTGACACAGGAGATGCTGGATGACTGCGCCTTTGCAGGGAGTCAGAGTCATCGACCTGACGCGATATCTTGCAGGGCCGATGTCGGCCATGATGCTCGGGGATCTGGGTGCGGACGTGCTCAAGATCGAGCCGCTGCCTGGGGGTGACGCCGCTCGTCAATCCGGTCCCTTCGCAGGGACTGAAAGCACGTACTACATGGCTTCCAATCGCAATAAGCGAAGTGTGGCTCTGGACCTTCGGTCGCAGGAAGGCCTCGATGTGCTGCTCGCGCTCATCGATTCTGCCGACGTGTTCATCGAGAACTTCCGCCCGGGTACCGCGGTTGCCATGGGGCTGGCACCGGACGAACTTCTCAGACGCAACCCCCGCCTGATCTATGTTTCGATCAGTGGCTTCGGCCATACCGATGTGGGCCGGGACATGCCCGGCTTCGACCAGACCGTTCAGGCGATGTCGGGACTGATGAGTCTCACTGGAACCGAGGACTCGGGACCTCTACGCACGGGCATCGCTATCGCCGACGCGAGCACTGGTGTGTTCGCCGCCATGGGCATTCTGGCTGCCTTGCTTGAACGAGAACGAACTGGCAAGGGCACCATCGTCCATGCCTCGCTTATGCAATCCATGATCGCGATGATCAACTACCAGGCTCAGTCGACACTCAGTCTCGGAACTCTCCCGGACCGCGTCGGAAACGACCACCCCATCATGTTCCCGCAGGGGACCTTCAAGGCAGGCGATGGCGCGATCACCATCGCGTGTGGCAACGAGAAGATGTGGCGTTACCTCTGCACTGCCTTAGGACTGGACACGATCGCGGAGGATCCGCGATTCCTCGATAACGCGGGTCGCATGAAGCATCGGCGCGAACTTCGTCGGATCATCGAGGAGGCGCTCAGGGACGGATCTCCCGATGGGTGGATAGACATCATCAATTCGACTGGAGTGCCATGCGGACCAGTACTCGATCTGCGTGAGGCTCTTGATCATCCGACAACGAGAGCACTGGGTATCGTCCAGACGATTGATCACCCACAACTCGGACCAATGGAGATTCTTGGCAAGGCTGTGACGATTGGTGATGACTCACGGGAGATCGATCGACATCCACCACTGCTGGGCGAGCACACCTCAGCTGTTCTGGCGGAGATCGGGTTCAGCGCTGAGAAGATCGAGCATCTTCGCGCCATTGGAGCTATCGCGGACTATGAGGCAGGAGAGATGCGATGACGATCTATGCACTCGGAGATGTCGAGCCCACAATTCATCCCGATGCCTATGTTCATCCTGATGCGGTGGTCATCGGCAATGTAACCATCGGTGCGGGTTCCACGGTCTGGCCATGCGCTGTGCTGCGGGGCGATTACGGGGTCATCACAGTCGGGGAGAGAACTTCCATTCAGGACGGCTGCGTCATCCACGCTACTTCAGACGCCCCCACATTCGTGGGATCCGATTGCGTGATTGGGCATAACGTCCACCTTGAGGGCTGCACGATTCACGATCGCGTTCTCGTAGGATCAGGGTCGATTGCCATGCATGGAGTGGTGGTGGAGTCTGGTGCTGTTGTGGGTGCGGGAGCTGTGTTGACGGACAATACACATGTACCAACAGGCGCTTTGGCTTTAGGTGTTCCTGCAAAGGTACGTCTGAATGCGGTTACCAGGGACTTCATCAGCGATGGAGCTGAACGCTATGCCCGAAACGGGATTCGCTATCGAAACGAACTCAGGGTTGTGGGCTAGTTTTGTCTACGAATGAGAATCGCGTAAGCAAGGTGCGACCGAGGGTCGCGTTGTTTGCCACGTGCGTAGGCGATGTGGCATTCCCCAACGCAATCATTGCCACAGTGAAATTGCTGGAACGACTGGGCGTCGAAGTTTCTTTTCCGCAGGCGCAGGGCTGCTGTGGCCAAATGCACGTGAACTCAGGATTCCCGGATCTCGCCATACCGATGGTGCGGTCCTTCGCAGAGGCATTTTCGGGCTGCGATTTGATCGTCGCGCCGAGCGGATCGTGCGTCGGATCCATCCGTCATCAGATGCTTTCGGTGGCTCGACGCAGCGGCGACGAATCACTCGTCTCTCATGTCCAGGAGATCGTCCCTCGCGTGCGTGAACTCACTGAATACCTCGTCGACGATCTCGGTCTGGTCGACGTTGGAGCCGTATTCCCCCACAGAGTCGCGTATCACCCCTCATGTCACTCATTACGCGTGGCACGAGTCGGAACGCGACCGTACGACCTGCTCCGAAATGTTGAAGGTCTTGAACTCGTCGAGCAGGAAAACGCTGATTCCTGCTGTGGCTTTGGCGGTACCTTTTCTGTCAAGAACTCCGATGTCTCCTCGGCAATGCTGACCGACAAGCTCGACGCCATCACATCGAGTGGGGCCGAATTCGTGACGTCGCTGGACGTATCGTGTCTGATGCAGATCGGCGGCGGTCTGGCTCATGAGAGGTCAGGTGTTCGTACCGTTCATCTCGCCGAGATCCTCGCCGGGACAGTGAACTGATGGGCCGGGCATTTGTGGGCATCCAGCCATCCTTCCCGGCGGCTGCTCGTGAGGCTTTGAAGGACTCGCAGCTTCGAACCAATCTTGCCCATGCAACGGGCACAATAAGAGGGAAGCGGGCCCGGGTAACCGAGGAACTTCCGGACTGGGAGTTCCTTCGTGAGGCAGCGCGGGGAATAAAGCAGCAGACCCTCGCGGACCTCGCCGACCTTCTTGTCGAGTTCGAGAAGAACGCTCAGGCCGCAGGCGCGATCGTGCACTGGGCATCGAGCGCCGAAGAGGCGATCGCAGTTGTGCGTGAAGTGGCTGAAAGGCATGGTGTCGAGAGTTTCGTCAAAGTGAAATCTCTCACCACCGATGAGATCGGACTCAATGAGGCGATGAACGCAGTGGGCGTGGATGCGTACGAGACTGACCTCGCGGAGCTCATCGTCCAGATCGCGAATGAACATCCCTCACATGTTCTCGTGCCGGCTATTCACAAGAACAGGTCTCAGATCCGAGATCTCTTCATCGAGCATCTGGGCGCAAACGAGGATACTGTCGACGATCCGGCTGTCTTGGCGTCGATTGCTCGTGCCCATTTGCGATCGCGGTTCCTTGACGCGAAGATGGCGGTCAGCGGAGCGAACTTCGCAATAGCGGATACCGGCTCACTCGTGGTTGTGGAGTCCGAGGGCAACGGGCGTATGTGCTTGACCCTTCCCGAGGTCTTGGTGAGCATTGTCGGAATCGAGAAGATCATTCCGAGTTGGGAAGATCTCGAAGTCATGATGCAGGTCCTGCCACGATCATCTACCGGTGAACGAATGAATCCTTACACCACGATCTGGACGGGCACTGCTGAGCACGATGGCCCCGCAGAAGTTCACATCGTTCTCCTCGACAACGGTCGATCGAGAACGCTGGCCGAACCAGTGGGCAGAGATGCACTCATGTGCATCCGGTGTTCTGCCTGCATGAACGTATGCCCAGTGTACGAACGAACCGGCGGCCATGCATACGGTTCTGTCTACCCTGGGCCGATCGGCGCGATCCTCACGCCGCAACTCCTGGGCCCGGGACAAGCGGAGACTCTGCCGTATGCATCGACCCTCTGCGGCGCCTGTTATGACGTATGTCCCGTGATGATAGATATTCCCTCGATCTTGGTGCATCTGCGAGCGACCGGTCCGCATGGTGGAACGGAGAAGGCGGCCTTCGCGGAGGTGGCCCGTACTCTCTCAAACGCCCGAGGAATGCGTCGCGCGCATAGGTGGGCTCGTTTTGGTCTACCTCTCGCGCGACTTGGAAGCGCGCTGCGGATAGGACCGATTCGTGCGTGGTCCCGGAGTCGTTCGCTTCCGCAGGTTCCGCGTGAATCCTTCAGAGACTGGTGGAATACGCGATGAGTAATACACGTGAGCGCGTGCTCACTGCAGTGCGCTCAGCGAGTGAAGCAATGCCGACAACATCGTTCTCACGCAACTATCGAACGAGCCTCGAGCCTTCCGATTCCATACTCGAACTATTCATTGATCGGCTGCTCGACTACCGAGCCACCGTTATCGATCTGCGATTAGAAGTTGATGCCGACAAAATTCGCACAGAAATCGAAGCGGTGCTTGCCGAACGGGATATCGCCTCAGTCGCGGTCCCGGTAGGTTTGCCTGACGGCCTACGACCGACCTGCGTCCCGGTTGTCGAAGATCGCGGGTTAACGAATTCTGAATTGGATGTCACCGGAGCGTCTCTGACCGAGAGTGCCATCTCGGTTGCGCTCTCCGGCACGATCCTCCTCGATCACGCGGGGAATCAAGGGCGGCGTGCGCTCACCCTCATTCCTGACACGCATATATGTCTGGTCCACATCGAGTCCATCGTGGGCACGCTTCCAGAAGCCATTGCCAAACTTGGGCCACGCAAGGTCATGACCTGGATAAGTGGGCCGTCGGCCACAAGCGATATCGAACTGGTCCGGGTCGAAGGAGTCCACGGTCCACGAAATCTGATTGTTCTGCTACACGCGTTGAATTCATAATAGGAGGAAAAGGCAGATGCCGTCACTTACACAGGCTGAGGCGAATGAGCATGGAGACGCGCTCTACGAGGCTCGGCGCACGTGCGTTCCTATTCCCGCCTTCACCGAGTCGCGACCGGAACTCGACATGCTCGACGGCTATGCGATTCAACAGCGTTTGGTCTCCCGTCTGGTGGCCGATGGCGAGTCCATTTGTGGTTACAAGTTGGGACTCACATCTGCACCAATGCAAGAACTCCTGGGTGTCCATCAGCCCGACTTCGCTCCGACATTCGCCTCCACCGTCTACAGCGATGGTGCGACTCTGCATGTCGGAGACTTCATCGCCCCTCGGGTCGAAGCTGAGATCGCCGTAGTTCTCAAGCATGACCTATCGGGTCCTGACTGCCAGCCTCATCATGTCTACCAAGCGACAGAGGGCCTTGTCGCAGCGTTGGAGATAGTCGATTCCCGAATCAAGGACTGGAAGATCAAGATCTGCGACACAGTCGCGGATCTGGCGAGTAATGGAGCGTTGGCGCTGGCCGGGAGGGTCGTTCCCATTGACAATTTCGATCCTCGGCTTCTGGGCATGGTCTTCTCCAAGAATGGCTCGCTGGTCGCTACAGGAGCAGGCGCCGCAGCGTTGGGGGATCCGCTCGCGGCAGTCGCGTGGCTGGCAAACACGCTTGCACCGCTGGGTGTGACGATCCCGGCTGGCAGCGTGATCATGACCGGTGCCTTGCATGCAATGGTGCCTATCGCCGCAGGCGATGTCTTCCGAGCTGAGTTCGATCGGCTCGGCTCGATCACTCTTCGTATCGACGGCAAGTGAGGATTTTATAGTGAGATGCGCAATCATCGGGTCAGGCAATATTGGGACCGACCTCATGATCAAGATGCTTCGAAGCGAAGTGCTTGAGTTGGTGGCACTTGTGGGCATTGATCCGCAAAGTGATGGTCTGGCCAGAGCGCGGTCGCTAGGAGTTCAAGGTCCGCATGAGGGGCCCCAGTGGGTACTCGATCATGCGAGTGAGATCGACATGATCTTCGATGCGACCAGTGCTTACGTGCACGTCCGGCACTATAAGCAGTACGCCGAAGCGGGCATCGTCGCCGTTGATCTGACGCCTGCCGCTCGTGGCCCGAAGGTGATCGCGGCGGTCAATCTCGAGGAGCACTTGAATTCCCCCAATATCAACATGGTCACCTGCGGTGGTCAGGCAACAACTCCCATGGTCTACGCGGTCCGCAGGGCCATCGAAACGCTGCCTTACGCCGAAATGGTCTCGACCATCGCCTCGAAGTCTGCTGGTCCGGGTACCCGACAGAACATCGATGAGTTCACGAAGACGACTTCCCAAGCACTTCGAGAGATCGGTGGGGCAGAGACGAGCAAGGCAATAATCGTTCTGAACCCGGCTGAGCCGCCAATCATGATGCGCAATACTGTTTTTGCAGCGCTGCCTGAAGGATCTGACCATTCCGCCGTCATCGAATCTATCTACGCGATGGAGAAGACGGTGCAGTCGTATGTACCTGGCTACCACTTGAAGAACCGGCCCGTGATCGAAGCTGGGCCCTTCAAGACACCTGGTGGTGACGTACCCCACCGTGCAGTGGTCCTTCTCGAGGTCGAGGGGGCAGGAGACTATCTGCCCGCCTACGCAGGGAATCTCGACATTATGACCGCCGCAGCCATGAAAGTGGGCGAGGCCGTCGCCGCATCACGTGTATCGGAGGCGCGACTATGACTACTATTGACTACCGACTCATCGACTCGACTCTTCGAGATGGATCACACGCGATCAGTCATCAGTACTACGCGGAAGATGTCATTCGCATCGTGAAAGGGCTCGATGCAGCAGGCGTACAGGTCATTGAAATTGCTCACGGTGACGGTTTGGGTGGGTCAAGTTTTAATTATGGCTTTTCCGCCGTGCCAGAAAAGGAACTCATCGCCGCTGCATGTGACGTGACAGATCAGGCAAAAATCGCCTGCCTCCTACTGCCGGGCATCGGGATCGTGGACGATCTTCGCGAGGTCGGTGCACTTGGTGTCAAAGTTGCTCGCATCGCAACGCACTGCACTGAGGCCGATATCTCCGAGCAGCACATTAAGGCAGCTAAAGAACTAGGGATGGAGGCCATCGGATTTCTTATGATGGCCCATATGAATTCCCCCGAGGGTCTTGTCGAGCAGGCACTCCTGATGCAGTCCTATGGTGCCGACACGTTGTACATCGCGGACTCGGCTGGCGCGATGACGACGGAGGATGTCCGCCGTCGGGTCAACGCTCTCGTTTCAGCCCTGGAGATTCCCGTCGGCGTACATGCGCATAACAATCTGTCGATGGCGGTAGCAAATTCGATCGCTGCCTATGAAGAAGGTGCCGTCAATCTGGACGGGACCTCGGCTGGACTCGGTGCAGGCGCAGGGAATTGTCCGACCGAGATTCTTGCCGCAGTCTCAACCAAGTACGGGATCAACACCGGGGTGGATCCGCTCAAACTCATGGACCTCGCTGAGGAGATCGTGCGTCCGATGATGCCGCGACAGCAGGTGATCGACCGAGCCGGCCTGATCCTCGGCTACGCGGGGGTCTACGGCTCGTTTCTACTTCACTCACAGCGTGCCGCGGAGCGCTACGGCGTTTCGCAGGCTGAGATCCTTCTTGAGCTTGGACGCAGGAAGGTGGTGGGCGGCCAAGAAGATATGATCATTGACGTTGCCCTGGAACTAGCACGCAAGCACGCGGAGCAAGAAGTCTAATTGGGGAGTTGCCATGCCTAATGGAACCTTTGTCTACGACTTCTCCGAGGGCAATCGCGACCAGAAAGAACTCCTAGGCGGCAAGGGCGCAAACCTCGCAGAAATGACGCGCCTGGGGCTGCCGGTGCCCCCAGGATTCACTGTCACGACTGAAGCTTGCCGGTGGTTTCTGACTCATGATGAAGAGCCTCCTGCGCTTCGTGTGCAGGTCACTTCCGCGCTTCGTCGACTAGAAGACTCACTCAGTCGCCAGTTGGGTGACACCCACGATCCACTGCTGGTGTCGGTGCGCTCTGGTGCGGTTTTCTCCATGCCGGGCATGATGGACACAATTTTGAACGTCGGGCTCAACGACGCCTCGGTGCAGGGGCTCGTAGAAGCATCCGGAGATGAGAGATTTGCTTGGGATTCGTATCGCCGACTGATCTCCATGTATGGCCGCACCGTGATGGACGTCTCGCCCGAGCTCTTCAGCAAAGCGCTTGAGCATGCGGTGGAGAGCGCGGGGGTCGCATCGGAGAGTGAACTGAGCGCCGACCAACTTCGGTCAATCGTGGTCATCTACAAAGAGATTATCCGCACTCACAGTGGGCGTGAATTCCCGCAACACCCACGCGAACAACTCGACATGGCCGTGCGGGCCGTCTTCCAATCGTGGAACAGTGAACGTGCCAAGCTTTATCGTCGCCGCGAACGCATCGCTGATGATCTCGGCACCGCAGTCAACGTGTGCGCAATGGTCTTTGGCAATCTTGGCGAGGATTCGGGCACTGGAGTTGCCTTCACTCGCGATCCGGCGACGGGGTCACCCGGTCACTATGGCGACTACCTGGCCAATGCCCAAGGTGAAGACGTTGTTGCTGGCATTCGCAACACCCTCACTCTCGATGACCTCGCGGCCAGCAATCCTGCCGTCGCTACGCAACTTGCACAGACCATGCGTCGCCTCGAAACGCATTATCGCGATCTATGTGACATCGAGTTCACGGTGGAGCGCGGCAAACTGTGGATGCTGCAGACGCGTGTTGGCAAGCGCACTGCTGGTGCAGCCTTCCGCATCGCGTGTCAACTCCTCGATGAAGGCCTCATCACTGAAGATGAGGCACTTGCACGCGTGACGGGAAGTCAGCTGGCCCAATTGCTCGTTCCCCAACTCGCTCAGAATGCAGGAAACCGGGTCCTCACTCGCGGCATTCCCGCATCACCCGGAGCCGCTGTTGGTCAGGTTGTTTTCGATCCCGCGATAGCAGTCGAATGGGCCGAAAGCGGCCGCAATGTGGTGCTGGTACGGCGCGAGACAAATCCGGATGATCTCGCGGGCATGGTCGCTTCGGTCGGCATTCTCACCGCACGTGGCGGAAAGACGAGCCACGCGGCTGTTGTTGCGCGTGGCATGGGCAAGCCGGCCGTCTGTGGCGCTGAAGCCCTGCGCGTGGATGAGGCCGAGCGTATGGTCACGGTCACCTCTGAAGGCGAACAGATAGTTCTCCGCGAAGGTGACTTTGTGTCGCTCGACGGCGCAACCGGAGAGGTCTTCCTCGGCGAAATCCCGGTGTCCTCATCCCCCGTTTCCCGCTACCTCCTCGAAGGCATGAATGCGGTCTTGCCTAGTCTTAATGAAGACGATGCGGCGACGGTCCTTTGTGCGGATCGAATTTTGAAATATGCCGACACCGTTCGTCGACTGCGGGTCCGTGCCAATGCCGACAGTGGCCTTGATGCATCGCGCGCCCGTCACCTGGGCGCAGAAGGCATCGGATTGTGTCGTACTGAGCACATGTTCCTTGGCGAGCGTCGCGAACTTGTCGAACGAGTGATTCTGGCCGAGACTTCAACAGAACGCACCGATGCCCTCGCGGCACTTGCTCCTTTGCAGCGCGATGACTTTGTCGAGATCCTCCGTGAGATGGACGGCTTACCCGTCACGGTCCGACTCCTTGATCCACCGCTGCACGAGTTCTTGCCAGATCGATCTGACCTGATGGTTCGGGTGGCACTTGCACAGGAGCGGGGTGAAGATGCCTCCGCCGATGAGAAACTCCTGATCGCCGTCAATCGACTGCACGAGTCCAACCCCATGTTGGGTCTTCGTGGCGTGCGCCTCGGCCTTGTTGTTCCGGGCCTCTTCGCGCTCCAGGTTCGAGCACTCGCTGAGGCCTATGTGGAGCTCGTACGCGCCGGCGGTGCACCTCAACCGGAGATCATGGTGCCGCTCGTGGGTTCGGCTCGCGAGTTGCGGCTTATGCGCGAAGAGATCACTGGGGTGCTTGCAGAGGTCAGTGAGCACAGCGGCCTAGAGGTATCCATGCCTATCGGCACGATGATTGAGCTACCGCGTGCCGCGCTGACTTCGGGGCGCATCGCGCGGGCAGCTGATTTCTTCTCCTTTGGCACTAACGACCTGACCCAAACAACGTGGGGCTTTAGCCGCGATGAT
>CAINMH010000124.1 GCA_903850745.1 uncultured bacterium | reverse complement strand
TTTTTCATACGTGTGCGGTGATGGAAGATTTCACCGTGCGGTGCTGGGGCCTCAACAACGTGGGCCAGTTGGGTGAGGGCTCAACGACAAACAGTTTGATCCCTGTGACGGTCTTGGATATCGATGGGCAATCTGCATCGGAGGCTGCAGTCAGCGTGAGTGCTTACAGCTCGGTATCTTGTGCGGTCATGGCAGATGGCACCGTGCAGTGCTGGGGTGATGCCAGCTACGGTCAGTTGGGCAACAACTCGAGCCTAAACAGTTCCATACCCGTACGCGTCTGGCTGGGGGTCGACGTGGCCGCAGTAGGCGTGAGCATCGGTGGCAGTCATGCGTGTGCAGAGATGTCCGATCACTCCGTACGATGTTGGGGCAGCGGCAATGACGGTCAGTTGGGCTTAGGTGGGACCACTCTTTCGGCGCTCCCAAATGACGTATCAGACATCACTGGTTCGACCGCCGCCACATCAGCGGTGAGCGTGAGTTCCGGTGGCTACCACTCGTGTGCAGGCATGGCTGATGGCACCCTGAAGTGCTGGGGCGATAATGACGAAGGTCAAATCGGTGACAACACGAACACCGAAGCTCTCGCGCCAGAGACGGTGTCTGTCATTAACGGGCTCTCGGCCGCAACTCGGGTAGCAGTGGCTTCCCCAACCGGCCGCACGCTCGTGGCGGTGGCGCCTGGTGCTCCGAGTCGACCGGTCATCGTGAAACGCACAACCAAGACTGTGAAGATTTCGTGGTCGGCGGGGACTACTGGAAGTTCGCCAATCCTGGATTACGTGGTGCAGTACCGAACTGGATCTCGCGCGTGGATCACGTGGGCAGACGCGATATCTACAAGAACCTCCACCGTCGTTCGTGGTCTGACAACGGGCGCGACATACGTGTTCCGAATCAAGGCTGTTACCGCTGCCGGTACTGGCTCAGCATCTCGGGTCTCCACGAAAGCACTCGCCGCCGGACTACCGGGCAAACTCAAGTCGATTGTGGGTAAGTCGACCAAAACACCGGGTCAACTTCAGGTGACGTGGAAAGCTATCGCTCTCAATGGCGCACCTCGGGCTATCTACCGCGTCTCAGTTCTCGTCGCAGGTAAGTGGTCTAAGGCCGTGAAGCCCAAGAGCCCGTCCTGCACCTTCAACAGATTGAAACCCGGTACATATTCGGTGAAGGTCACCGCGACCACAGTCGAGGGCAGTACAACTGTAATCAAGACTGGGATCAGGCTGCTTAAGTAACCATCGCGTCACACCGAACTCTATGTCTAAGTGAACGTGTAGCCTCGGCGTATGTCGCCCAACGAGGGTAGGGATGTCGAGGAGTTCCTCCTTGAGCTTGGCATCGCCGAACTCTCTGCTGGCTACCCCGTTGATGAAGTAACCAACACCCTAACCAGTGTCTCTCGCGCACTTGGTCGTGACGAGATGACATTCGTAACTTTGCCCAACTCCATCGTTTTCGACGACCCCGCCACCGGACGTGCGCGAGCTATCTCCGAGTCCAACCACACCCTGCGGATGGACCAAGCAGCTGCCGTTCATCGCATCGCACGAGAGGCGACCGCGGGCACACTCGCCCCCGCCGAGGGAGTAGTCCAACTCGAGGCAATCCCCACAATGCCGCCGCGGTTCCCTCCTTGGTCGACGCTCCTCGGCTACGGACTGGTTTCCGCCGCGTTCGCCCTCATCTTCCGCGTGAGTCTGTGGGGTGTGGCCGTTGCCGCGATTCTTGGACTCGTTGTGGGTCTCATGCAGCGCGAAGGCGTACGACGACCATCCATCGCCGCACTCGTACCACCTCTGGCCGCACTGGTGTGCGCAGTCGTCGTATTCGGTTTCAGCAGCGTACTGAGTCAGAACGCCGAGTCACTTCGCGTCGTCGCCGCTCCACTCGTCAGCCTCATCCCCGGTGTCGCACTTACGCGCGGCACTCTCGAACTTGCAGCTGGGCACGTCATCTCCGGCTCTGCGCGACTTGTCTCTGCGCTCGTCCAAATCCTCGTGCTGACATTCGGCATCCTCGTCGGAATGCAGATTGCGAGGGTGTCGCCCTACGACCTCACTGACCTCACCGAGAACCTGCTGCCTTGGTGGGTCCCATTGATCGGCGTCGTTGTGTATGCCGTTGGCCAAGCATTCGTCTACAACGAACCGCATGGTGCGATTCGCATCGTCGTAGCGCTACTCCTAGTCGCATTTGTCGTGCAAGGCGTCTGCAATCTATTCCTCGATAGTGTCTTCTCTGCTGGAATCGCGGCAGCTGCGGCCCTGCTGATCGCGGTCGTTATTCAGCAGAAGGTCAAGCGTGCGCCACTTCCGGCTTTCGTCCTGTTCCAACCGGTCTTCTTCTTGATCGTGCCTGGATCACTGGGCCTGATCGGGGCAACAGAGGCCTTTACGGCCGAACCACTCGGCCCAGCTATCTCCAACCAGAATGCACTTCTGACAACTGCGGCCACCGTGATCGCCATCACGATCGGCATGCAGATCGGCAGCCTGATCGGTCGCACCATCACACCGCTCGTTAATCTGCGGCCCATCAAAAAGACTTAAGGCGCTACGAGAGTTCGGCGATGCCTGACTGAATGACAGGTGCGACAACGTCGCCAATGAGGTCAAAGCCCTTGCCGACAGTCTGCCCTTGGGTATAGCGGAAGTGGATGCCCTCAAGAATTACCGCGAGCTTGAATGACCCAAGCGCAATATAGAACGGCAGATGCGAGAGATCGCGCGACGTGACCGCTGCATAGCTCGCGATGCCCTCAGCCTCAGTGAGATATCCCGGTGCCGTCGAAGCATCACCTAGAGCACTCGAAATCGTAGCCAAGCGGTTGTAGACGAGCAGTAGCCCCAGATCAGCGAGCGGATCTCCGAGAGTCGACATCTCCCAGTCGACAATTGCAGCGACTTCATCGTCGGCGTTGATAATCACGTTGTCGATGCGGTAGTCACCATGCACAATCGCCGGCGCTTGCGCGGGCGGGAGATTCGCCTCCAGCAAGGCCATAAGCTCGTATATGCCCGCAAGTTCGCGGCTCTTGGAGGACTCGAACTGCTTGCCCCATCGCCGAATCTGCCTTTCGACGTAGCCGTCGGGGCGACCAAGATCACCGAGGCCTACTGATACTGGATCAAGCGCATGCAGAACAGCGAGTTTCTCCGTGAAGTGATGTGAGATCGACGCAGTGCGCGCTGGCCCGACTGCTTCGAGCTGCGGCGCCCACCGGTAGGTGGTGCCTTCGACGTACTGCATCACGTAGAACGGTGCGCCAAGGATCGACTCATCGGTGCACATCGCGAGGGGACGCGCGACCGGCACATCGGTGTCCTTCAGCGCGGAGAGGATCTTGAACTCCCGGCCCATGTCGTGAGCGGTCGCTAAGACGTGACCCAGCGGCGGCCGGCGGACCACCCACGAAGTCGATCCATCCGTCACCAAATAGGTCAGATTCGAGCGCCCACCAGCAATCACAGAGGCGGTGAGCGGACCAGACATCGCGCCCGGGCAGACCCCGCTAAAGAATTCGGCGAAGACCGCAAGATCCAGCCCAGGCGTGTCATTCGCAGCGGGCCCCTGATCGGTCATGGGGATACCTTGCCGCACTGTCTGCTCCATTGCGCCTATCGGGGTCCCGTGCCCATGTCGGATACAGCACAATGCCTCTATGGGGTTGCATCGTCCGGGTTGGCTCACGCGGTGGTCTGCCGACCCCGCGGTGCGCGTCGGCGTAGCGGGCGCTTCGTGGTCCATCGCCGGGTCCTTCGCGCGCGGACTCCTCCCGCGCTCCCCCATCGATCAAGCAGTCGCCACGGGTGTCGTCGCGGCAACCAACTATCAGCTCAGTGCCACTGCGTGGGCGGTCGTCGAAGCCTTGGCGTCTCGCCCCGGCCGCCGCCCCAATCTTCCGGCCACGGTCGCTGTCGCGGGCGCCGCAATTGCGGGTGGCCTGACTGCCAGCGCAGTCGGGCAACGCCTCGCGCAAACGTCCATGCCAGCTGCGGCACTCTCGGCTGCGGGGCGCAGATTCGCATTCATCGGCCTCGCCGGTCTCGCTGGCGCGGTGGCCGATGACGTGTTGATTAAGCGACTCAAATGGCAACCGGGTCTCGACACCACGCTCGTGCCCAGCATTGTCACGGGCGCAGCTGTCACAGGCTTCACAGTTCTTGCGCGCTCTCGTCGTGCCAACAAGTACGGCATCGTCGAACCTGATCGTCAGAGCGTAAAAAGTGCCAACGGTCGCGCCATCGCACAGGCAGCGGTCGTAGGTGTTGGGTCCTCTCTCGCCTTGACCGGGTTGACGCTTGGCGAGCAGTTCGCCGCCCGCGGTCTCGAACGACTTCTTTCGCGCGGCATTCATCGCGAGACTGGCGCAATCGGATCTCTCATCGCACATACAACAGTGCTCGCGGCGATGGGTGCCGTTGGCACGCTTGGCCTGCACCAGATCACCGAGCGCATTCAGAAGCGCGATGACATAGTCGAACCCGCTTATCCTGCACCGCCCACCAACCCGCACGTGTCCTCGGGCCCTTTGAGCGCAATGCCGTTCGATGCACTCGGTAAGGAAGGGCGTCGATTCGTGCTCATGACGCTTAGTGCAGCGGACATCACACACGTGATGCACGAAGACGCACGTGAGCCGGTGCGCGTAGTCGGTGGCTATGGAGCAGCGAGCAGTATCGAAGAACGCGCCCGCATGATCCTCGACGACATGAAGGCCGTTGGTGCATTCGACCGCAGCCTCATTGCCGTCGCCGCACCTACCGGGGTCGGCTACTTCAACTACACAGTGGCCGAAGCACTCGAATACCTCACGCGCGGAGACTGCGCGAGTGTCGTACCGCAATACGCACTCGTACCTTCCGCACTTGCACTGGCCCGCACTCACGAGGGCTGTCTGCTCACCCGACTTGTGCTCGAGGGCATCAAGGAGCACAGCGCCACCATGCCCAGAGATAAGCGCCCGCGTGTGGTGCTGATCGGTGAGAGCCTCGGAGCACTCGTCGCACTTGATGTCGCGACGCTGCCGGGGCCGTACGTCGGCGTACCAGCCCTCGACCATCTTGGAGTCTCCGGCGGCATGTACCTCGGCGTGCCATTCCTGACCGAGTTCTGGATGCGCTGGCGCGAGCACCCGGCCGCGATTGACCCACAGGGCCGAGTTGAGTTGGTCGCCGAGCCCGACGAGGCCAGCCCGATCGCGCCCTCGACGGTCCGGCACTTGATGATCGTGCACCACGACGACCCCGTGAACATGTACTCCTTCAAGATGGTCCTGCAGCCGCCTTGGTGGATGGGCCCGCCCGCGACCCGGCCGCCGCTGGTCCCCCGAGAGACGAAATTCCGCCCAATCACCACCTTCGTCCTCACCACGATGGACCTCAAGAACGCCATGCAGTCCAAGCCGGGCACCTTCGTACGCCTCGGGCATGACTACCGCATCGAGGCCCGAATGGGGCTCGAGCGGGCCTTCGGTCTGGTCAGCTCCCCCACACAGGCCGAGGCGATCGAAACAGCCCTACGGCAGCGGGAGACCACCTGGGCGGCCCGGCGCATGGTGGCCCGCAAGATGGACCGGGCCCGGCGCTCCATCGAGAAGACCTTGGCGCAGTGGGGCGCCCCGGCGATCGACGTGGCCGACCTCGACCCCGCCCAACTTGGGGACCTCCCGGGCGCGTTCGCCCGCCTAGCCAACCTCAGTGGTCCGCCGGGGTCGTGACGAAGATTTGGTCCGGCTAGGGGGACGTCCGGGCTGCACTCGCGGAGGCGGGGAGGTAGTCTTGGCCTTCAGGCCGATGACAGGCGTCGGCATGTGACTACTGCCGGGATATCCGGCCAAGGGGGTCGAGCCATGGGGCGCGGCCGGGCAAAGGCTAAGCAGACGAAAGTTGCCCGCGAACTGAAGTACGGCGGTCCGCAAACGGACTTTGCTCGACTTCAGGCAGAACTCGCGGGCGATTCCCACGACGAATACGTCGAGGTTGTCGAAGAGGTAGCAGTCGTCAAGGAAGAAGACGACCCCTACGCGAAGTACTACGAAGAGGACGAAGAAGACGAGGACCGCGAGCGCGCTGGCTGATTTAGCGCGCGTAGTTCCCGATCACACTGGCGGCCCCACCCTTGCCGCCCTTTGCCTCTGCGTCACCCATCTCACCATCGCGGCGATCTCGTACGACCCCGCACACCCACGAATCAACATTGCGCTCGCCTAACACCGCGAGAGCCGCATCGAGCGCGTCAGGCGAAACAAACGCCACCATGCCGACACCCATGTTGAAGGTGCGCTCCATCTCAGCGCGGTCAACCCGCTGCGCGATCACATCGAAGACCGGCTGCGGACGCCAAGTTGCACGGTCAATGTCGACCGCGAGGTGGGCCGGAAGAACACGCGCGATATTCGCAGCGAGTCCGCCACCCGTGATGTGACTGAACGCGTGCACATCTGTGACGCGGGCAAGCTCAAGACAGTCGAGTGAATAGATCCGAGTGGGCTCGAGCATCTCCTCGCCCACCGTGCGGCCAAACTCGTTGAGATGCGTATGCAGTCCTGGCCCACCATCACCGAGCAGCACTGCGCGCGCCAGCGAATAGCCATTGGAGTGCAGGCCGGACGAGCGCATGGCGATGGCAATGTCACCCTCGCGAAGTTTGTCGGGCCCGAGCAGGTTGTCAGCATCGACAACTCCCGTGCCTGCACCTGCGACGTCGTACTCATCGGGCTCAAGCAGCCCAGGATGCTCAGCGGTCTCCCCGCCCAGCAAAGCGCAACCAGCCTGACGGCAACCCTCCGCGATGCCCGACACGATGTCAGCGATGCGCTGCGGCACGACGAGACCGGTCGCAATGTAGTCGGTCATAAAGAGTGGCTCAGCCCCGCACACCACGAGGTCGTCGACGACCATGGCAACGAGATCAATACCGATGGTGTCGTGCTTATCCATGCGTTGTGCGACCGCAACCTTGGTGCCCACTCCGTCTGTGGAAGTCGCTAGCAATGGCCGGCGGTACTTCGCGAGAGCGGAGGCATCGAAGAGTCCGGCGAAGCCGCCGAAGTCACCAACAGCTTCAGGCCGTGTTGCCCGTGCGACCGAGGCGCGCATCAACGCGACCGCGCGCTCACCGGCCTCAACATCGACGCCAGCGGAAGCATAAGAAAGTTGCTCACTCATACGAGCGGGATCTCAAACATCGGCGAGGAAAGCAATCCGGGCTCGGGCACTGTCACCGGGTAGATGCCATCGAAGCATGCTCGACAGAGGTTGTCCTTGGGCAGGTTCGTCGCTTCAACAAGTGACTCAAGATCGAGATAGCCGAGTGAGTCGGCGCCAATAGAACGGCAGATCTCGTCGTTGTCGAGACCATTAGCGATGAGTTCGGCTCGGGTGGCGAAGTCGATGCCGTAGAAGCATGGCCACTTGACCGGTGGGCTGGAAATGCGCACATGCACCGACGCGGCACCCGCTTCGCGCAACATGCGGATCAGCGCGCGTTGAGTGTTGCCCCGGACAATCGAGTCATCAACTACTACGAGCCGTTGGCCACTGATGACCTCACGCAGTGGATTGAGCTTGAGTCGGATGCCGAGTTGACGGATCGTTTGCGAGGGCTGGATAAAAGTACGACCGACATAGGAGTTTTTGACTAGACCTTCCGCGAAAGGGATGCCGGACTCCTGCGCATAGCCAATCGCCGCGTAGCGGCCCGACTCCGGCACCGGGATCACAAGATCTGCGTCAGCCGCATGCTCACGGGCCAACCGTCGTCCGATCTCCATACGCGCCGCCTGCACACTGCGACCAGCAATTGAGGTATCGGGGCGAGCGAGATAGACATATTCGAAGAGACAGCCCTTGGGCGCAGGCTCGGCGAATTTGTGTGAACGAAGTCCATGCTCATCGATCGCAATAATCTCGCCCGGCTCAACCTCACGGATGAATGAGGCACCCACAATGTCGAGAGCCGCAGTCTCACTCGCGACCACCCAGCCTCGCTCGAGTCGCCCGAGAACAAGCGGGCGAATGCCTTGCGGATCTCGCGCAGCAAAGAGCGTCGTCTCATTCATAAAGACGAGACTGAACGCTCCTCTGACATGAGGAAGCTCGAGCATTGCTGCATGCTCCAGCGGAAGGTCAGAGTGCGTGGCCAGCAACTGCGTGAGCAGGTCGGTATCACTTGTCGCCGAGGACGAACCGAAAGGCAACTCCCCTGTCGTCGACGCCAACTCCTCGATCCGCTTGGTGATATCGGCGGTGTTGGTCAGGTTGCCGTTGTGCGCAAGCGCGATGCCGCCCGTTGCTGTAGAACGAAACGTCGGTTGGGCGTTCTCCCAGCAGGAAGCGCCGGTCGTGGAGTAGCGCGTGTGCCCGATGGCCACGTGCCCACGAAGGGATTCGAGACTCGCCTCGGTGAAGACCTGTGAGACCAGCCCCATGTCTTTGTAAACGACGATATTGCTGCCATCACTGACCGCGATGCCCGCCGACTCTTGCCCGCGATGCTGCAGCGCGTAGAGCCCAAAGTAGGTGAGTTTTGCTACCTCTTCGTCAGGACCCCAGACTCCAAATACGCCACAGGCATCCTGCGGGCCTCGATCCAGCGGATCGAGCTCGTGGGTCAGCAGACCATCACCGCGGGGCACAGCCCCAGTCTACGGCCTCAGACAGGATCGCCCGATGAGGCCGGCGCGACAAAGGAGCCGGCCGCGATCGACCAGCCAGTCGGGAGCGACGTGGGGGTTCCGTAGAGGCCGCTGGAAACCACGCCGGTCAGCGTGGCGTCGCCCAGCTGAGTGCTGGCCAGGTTGACGTTGGTAAACGTTGCCGACTGGGCATTGATGTAGTTCATATAGGCATTAATCAGTTGAGTGCCGGCCAGAGTTGCCCCCACCAGCAAAGCGCTCGTGAAAGTTGCATATTGGCAATTGGCATCCGTGAGATTCACGCCGGTCATGTTGGCACTGGTGAAGTTTGCATAAATCAGGTTCGCACGGGCGAACGTCGCCGTTCCAGAGATGTTGGCACTCGTGAAGACGCCGTAGTAGAAAATCGAGTCAGACATGTCCGCGTTGCGCAGATTCGCGCCCGTAAAGTTCGCACTCTGGAACACAGTCCCAGAAAGATTCGCCCCCACCAAGGATGCCTGCGACAGGTTTGCACTAGCGTAAACAGCGTCAGAGAGATTGGCTCCTGCAAGATTTGCACCGACCAAATTCGTCGATGTGAAGTTGACTGAGCGCAGATCCTGATTGGACAGGTTCGTGTAGCTAAGGTTCGCGTTTGGAAAATTTGCACCTGTAATAATCGCCGCAGACAGATCCACGCCAGTGAATGTCGCGTAGTTCATTGAGGTTGCCAGTCCGAACACAGCTCCGACTACCGTTGCTCCAGTGAGATTGGCGTAGTAGAGACTTGTTGTGCTGAAGTCCACGCCATCTAACGTCGCACCCGTGAGATTGGCGTAGTAAAGGTTTGCGTCAGCCAGATCGGTGTCTGCAGAGAAGATGCTGTCTTCAAGGTAGGCATTAGAGAGATTCGCTCCCGAAAAATTAGTGTCGCCAAAGTCCACGGAGCGCAGGTAGGAGCTTCCCCCAAGATTGGCATTTGCAAAACTGGTACCTGACACAGTCGCACCCGTGAGAGTCACATTGATCAGCGTCGCTCCAGCGAAGGTTGAGCCGGTGAGATCCGCATACGACATTTCTGGAGAGTTCATCCGAACTCCCGCCGCATTGAGTGAGGTGAGAGTGGCTCCATTAAAGCCAGGCGAGCTGAAGCTCGCTAGAGAAATGTCGAGTCCCGAAAGGTTTGCCGCAGTGAAGTTGCAACTGTTGAACGTCAGCGCACCTATCGTCGTCCCCGTGAGATCTGCTCCGGTGAAGTCAACGTTGGTCAGCATTGTTGTAGATGTCCACTGAACGCCGATGAGCGTGGCGTAGTTGAAGTAGACACTTCGCAGATTTGATGCAGTGAAATCTGTCCCATTGAGCACGGCATAAGACAGGTTGGATCCAGAAAGAGACAGACCCGAGAAATTCGTCCCGTTCAATTGCGCGTAGGTGAAGTTGACCGTCTGGACGTTGGCGCCCACTAGAACAGTCGTCGCGTCGAGTCGACTACGGGAAAGGTCTGCCGAGGAGAGAACCGCATCGGTCAAGTTGGCTCCCACGAGGTTTGCCTGACTTGCAGAGGCACTCGTAAGGTTCACTCCCTGGAGGTCGACCCCGGTAAGTACCAAGCCCTCTAGGGAGGCATTTGAGAGATTCGTGCCGGCCATTGTTGCCCCGGTCATGATGGCGCCTCGAAGATCTGCAGAGCGAAGGTTCATTCCGGTCATGTCAGCACCCGACAGGTTCGCAATCCTGAAATACGCGGCGGAAGCAGTGGCGCCCACCATGTCAGCTGAGGTGAAATCGACTCCGGAGAGTGTCGCGGATCCTAGGTCTGCACCATCGAGCAGTGTGCTGGTGAAGTTCGAATCGCTGAGATTGGCGCCGTAGAAATTGACACCCCGAATATCAAGACCCGTGAAGTTGGTACCGGGCATCGTTGCCGATTCAAAATCGGCATCCGAGCTGATCACTGTCAGATTCGGTGTCGTGCGACCCCAGACCGCTCCAGTGAGAGTGGCACTACGGAACCGGGCGTTGTTGATGACTGTTCCGAGTAGCTTAACCCGGGTCATATTCGCATTAGAGAAATTCACCTCGTCAAGAATGACGAAACTGAGGGTTGCATCCGTCAGTGTGGCGGAACGGAACACTGCACCAGTCACATCAGTCAAGGCAGTCATCTTGACGTTATTCATGGACGCGTTGTAGAAGTTCGCGCGTTGAAGGTCGGTTCCAGCGAAGTTCGCCTTCGTGAAGTTGCCACGGGAGAAGTCGGAGTCATGCATGACGGCATTGGTGAAGTTCGCACGGATCATGGAACTCGCGCGTAGATTTACTCCGATCAGGCTGGCCCCGGCGAATGAGCCGTAATTTGCGGTAGCACCGCGCAATGTGGCCCCATCGAGAGTTGACCCAGCCAATTTAACAGATGACATATTGGTGTAGGCAAAATTGGCATCTGTGAGATTGCTGCCCGAAAAATTCACCGAAGTCAACACTGCATCTTGCCAATTGGTGCGCGTGACATTGCTCGTGCGCAGATCCACGTTCGTCATTGTCACACTCTGGAGAGATGCATCCGTGAAATTTGTGGATGTCACTACAGTAAAACTCAAATTGCTCGCAACCAGTCTGGCTCGGGTGAAATTCGCCCCAGTCAGAGTCGCGTAACGGAAATCAGCGCCAGCAGATCGAGCATCGACAAAGACAGCGCCTGTCAGATTCGACCCTAAGAAGGATGCCCCTACAAGAACGATGGATGTGAAATTGACATTTACCAGAGCGGCATAACTGAAGTTCGCTCCACGGAGATTCGCGGCCGTGAGGACGGTGGACGAAGTCATCGTGGCACCTATGAAGTTGGCTGCCTCGGCAAAGGAACCCTTCAGCGAAGCCCCGGTGAGCGTGGAGTAATTCAATGTCGTGCCATACAGAAGCGCGTAGTTAATAGTTGCGTTTGTCAGATTAGCTCCGGTGAGATCTGCGTTCGAGAGATTCGCGCCAGTGAGATTGGCGCCGGTCAGATCCACGTTGCGGAGACTTACGCCGCTGAGATTGCAGTTGCTTAGGTTCGCGCCCGCAACCCGAAGAGCGCAATCAGCGCTCGCTGCCGGGGTCAACGGCATGGTCGCACGGCTATCTACGCCTGTGCCCGCGGCATTGATAGCCGAGACTCGGAACCGGTACGTCGACCCATTCACGAGACCGGTCACTGTTGCAGTGAGAGCGGCAGATCCAGTGTTGGCGATTTGCACAGTCCAGCCACCACCATTCACCGACTTCTCAATCCGGTAGCCGGTTACGGCCGGAATAGTGTCAGTATTCGGCGCCGTCAGAGGGGCCACCCAGGTCAGAATAACTTGACCATTTGATGCAGTTCCTTGGACCGTGGTGGGCGCGGGCTGCAGTGACGCAGTACCGAGTGGCGTGTATTCGGAAGAGACCGCGCTGAAAACACCTGCGTCGAGGACAGTGCCACCCACCTTGTTGATGGCTGCCACCCGGAAGACGTAGGCGGTCCTATTGGTGAGCCCGGTGACAGCGAGGGTCACCGTGGTTGTCGCAGCATGATCAAACGTGGTCCAAGTCCGGCTATCACTGGAGTACTGAACCAAATAGGTCACCAGCGGCGCACCTCCGTTGGAACTCGGAGCCGTCCAACTGAGCGACACTTGAGAATCACCGATGACTCCCGTCAAATTTGTCGGGGCACTTGGCGGGCTTGCGACTGGCGTCGATGTCGTCGTGCCATCGGTGTAAGGGCTTAGACCCACCGAGTTAAGGGCGGCAACCCGGAAGTCATAGGCCGTCCCGTTCGTCAACCCAGTGACGACAGCAGAGGTACGTGCAGTCGCCCCATCACCGAAAGTAGTCCACGACCCACTGCCGGACAGGCGCCACTGTACGTAGTAATCGGTGATGTTTGCGCCATTGGTGCTCGGTGCGGTCCACTTCAGGCTAACGCGCGCGTTGCCAGCCGTAGCCACTAAGGCGGTAGGAGTGGCAGGCGCAGCAGCTGGTATCACGCTGACGGAGACAGGCGACCAAGCGCCCAGACTTCCGTTATCGGCGCGCATCCGGAAGATATACGCCGTTCCGTTGGTAAGCCCGGTCACGACGAAAGGCGACTCTACTGATGGGGCGTGGGTGAACGTGGACCACGAACTTCCGCCGTTCGCGGAGTAGCCCACTTGATAGTCCGTGATTGCAGCACCGTTGGCGGACGGCGCAGTCCATGAGAGTGATACCTGCGCATTGCCACGTACGCCAGTCACTCCGGTAACTCGGCCGGGAGCTTGCGCCACAGGAGTCACGGGAGCGGACGGATCTGTCGCGGCCCCCCAACCTGAGGCGTTGAATGCACTCACGCGGAAGTAATACGCAGTTGAGTTTGTCAACGACGTCACTACCCAGCGAGTAGAAGACTGCGTTCCGTCGCTGACTGTGGTCCATGAACCATCGACAGCGGTGGCATATTCGATCTTGTAGTCAGTAACGGCAGATCGCCCGGTGACTGGCGCTGTCCACGTAAGCACCACCTGCGTATTGCCAGCCACTGCAGACAATCCCGTCGGCTTGCCAGGAACCGTGGGCTCTACCGCAGAGGCTGGAGTCACCATCGCAGCCGCCACAGCGAGAGCCGAAGCTAGTGCGATCAACGAGGTGCGCAGGGTCTTCATCATAAGTAAGTCAGCACTCCATTCACGATGGAGTAGCCACTTGGCAGGCTCGCTGGCGTGCCGGTGATCAAGCTGCCTGAGGTGCCGGTGAGATTCGCTGAGCCCAGGATCGTCGAGGACAGCCGGGTGGAATTGAGGTTCGCGCTGGTGAGATCGGCGCCCGTGAAGTTGGCACTCGTCAGTGTCGCACCGCCGAAATCTCTGCTTGCCGCAGTCGCACCGGTGAAATCACTATTGCGGAGCATCGCGTTGCTGAATGTTGTGCCAGTCAGGAGGGTCGTTCCGGTGAAGTTAGCTGCGCGCAGGTTGGCGCTCGAAAAGGTCGTGCCGGTCAAAGTCATTCCAGAGAGATTCGCCACGGCCAAATTCGCGTTCGTGAAGTTTGCGCTGGTGAGGGTCGTAGAACGGAGATCCTTGCTAGTGAAATCTGCGCCAATGAAAGTGGCGCTCGTAAAGTCCGCTCCCGTGATGGTTGTGGTCGTGAAGTCCACATAGGACAGCGAAGCGTTTGCGAGAATCGTACTGGCTGAAATAACGGAACCACTGAGAAGAGCGAAGTGGAGTGACGCGAAGCTGAGATCGACCGAGGACAGATCAACGCCACTGAGGTCTACATACGGCATCGACGCACTGATCAGCACCAGATTCGTCACAACAGTTGTTGGTGAGAAGATGGCTGACGTCAGCGTCGCAGAACTCAGATCTGCCCGGGCCAGGTTGGCACCGCGCAGGATCGCCCTGCTGAAATTCGCGCTGAAACCGTCGACGCCTGAGAGATCCGCACCAGTGAGATTCGCCTGTTCGAAAGTTGCGCTTCGAAGGTTAGCCCCTGAGAAGTTCGCACCAACGGCTCGAACATACGTGAAGTTCGCACTACGGGCATCAACGCCGGACAGATTGGCACCGGACAAATCAACATACGTGAAGTCGGTACTGGTGAGGACAGTCGAGCGCAGATCAACCGCCGCGAGATTGGAGTAACCCAACGACACGCTGGTGAAGTCAGCGCCGGTCAGAATCGCGCCAGCGAAATCGACATAGCCGAAAGTGCTTGATGTCAGAGTGGTGTCAGCGTTGATGGTCGCACCACGAAGATTCGCCCGCGTGAAGGTGGCACTCGTGAGGTTAGCCCCGCTGAAATTGGTTCCGACGAGATCTGCAGAGGTGAAGTCCGTGCTCGACAATTGCAGATTCGACAGATCCATTCCGCGAACCACGGCTGAGTTGAAACTACTTCCCACCAAAATGGTGTTGCGCAGCGTTGAGTTCGCGGTCCAAATCGAGTACACCATGGAGCAATAACTCAAGTTTGAGCCCGTGACTTGAGCTCCCGAAAAGTTCGCTCGATTCAGATTGACACTGGAAAATGTCGTGTGCAGAAGGGTGGCGTTAACAAACGAGGTGTAGGTCATCTGGGAACGATCGAAATATGCGTTCGTCAGATTAGCGCCGTCAAAGATGGCACCGGTGAAATAGGCAATGTAACTAACAGTGATACCAGCAAGATTGGCATCCGTGAAGTTGGCGTAGCTGTAGTCACCACCACTGCTCATAGTCACACCAGCGAGATTTGCACCGGTCAAGTCCGAACCATTCAAAGAGGCGCCAGAGAGATTCGCGCCGTGCAAGTCCGCTCCGCTCAAATTGGCCACAGAGAGATTAGCCCACTGCAGAGCCACACCAGCAAGATTCACACCGCGGAGATCTGTGAGGTTCAATGTTGCATAGTCCAGGACAGTCGCTGAGGAGAATGTCGCACCGTCAAACTGGGCACGGCTCATATATGCAGATGTCATGTCGACGCCGGTGAGGACAGCGCCACTGAGGTCTGCGCCTTCCATGTGTGCCCTCTGCATAGTGCTTGCATCGAAGGTCACACCTTCGAGTTGACTATTTTGAAGGGAAGCGTCGGTGAAGTTCGTGCCAACCGCGGAGGTGGTACTACTCATTCGCACATTGTTGAACCCTGTGTATGACAGTTCGGCACCATCCAAAATGGTGGCGATGAAAATTCCACCGTCGAAAGTTGCGCCATAGCCCTGCACCCCACGGAGGTTTGCGCCAGTGAAATTCGTTTCGTTGAACCGCGAATTTTGGATATTTGCTGACTTCATATCGACATCACGCATATTGGCGTAGCGCACATAGGAATCTGTCATTGTCACGCCAGTGAGAATCGCTCCTTGCAGATCACTACTGTCCAAGTACATCGCCGACATGTTCGCCCCGGTGAAGTCCACATTGCGCAGGCTCGTCCCACTGATCTGGGCTCTAATAAAGTTCGCTCCCACCGCTGTCGTCGCCGACGAGAATGTCGCCCTGATCAGACTGGCGTACGTCAGATTCGCATTGGTGAAGTTCGCTCCGGAGACGTTCGTATAGTTCAACGTCATGCTGTTCATGATTGCGGAGTTGAAGGCGGTTCTGATTGCGGTGGCGTAGGACATGTATGCGCTAGTCAACCGAGCTCCTACGAAAGTCGCATCGGTGACGTCGCTGTAGTCAAGATTTGCGTTGGAGAAGTTAACGCCGTTGAAGTTCACCCCGACGAAATCGCAGTATTGCATGTAGCTGGAGGAGAAGTCAGCCCCGGTGAGCAGCGTATTGGAATCCATCGTGAGGTAGTACGCATTGTTCATGCTTGTGAGCGAGGCCCCGGTCAAGTTCGCCGCGGAGAGATCCGCACCGTTCATTGAGGTGCTGGAACCACGGACGTAGCGCAGATCCGCTCCGGTCAATTTGGTGCCGTTGAGATTCGTCGAGGACAGACTGGCGCCAGCGAGGTTGGCACCCGTGAGATCGAGGCCGCTCAAGTTGACGCTATTGAGATTGCAGTTGGCGAGGAACGCTCCCGGCCCACGATCAGCACAGTTGGCGACGCGATTGGGCAAGTAGTACGTCGACGCGCTGCTCCAGGCGCCATTGCCCGAGCTGCTGTGTGCGCGAACCCGGAAGCGATAGACCGCGTTGTTGACGAGATCCGTCGCCACGTAGGACGTGGCGGTTGTTCCCGTTCGGGTCGTCACATCACGCCACGACTCGCCGTTGATCGAACTTTGAATGGCATAGGAGTCGATAGGAGCAAGCCCGCCAGCCATGCTCGGCGCATTCCAGGTCACCAGCGCAGTGGTAGACCCGGCCGTCGCGGAAACGCTGTTAGGAGCGGGTGGGGTGAGGTCAGGCGCCGTCGGAGTCAAGGGCTCACTGATCGTGCTAAAGGGGCTGGTGCCTTCGCCGTTGACTGCTGCGACACGGAACTCGTAGTCAAAGCCGTTGGTGAGACCGGTCACCATAATCGAAGTGCTCGTGGATGTTGCGTGGGCAAAAGTGGACCAACCACCACCGATCACATTAACGATGCGGTACTGGATCACGTAGGTGATGATGGGTGACCCGCCATCAGAGGATGGGGCGTTCCACGCGATGGGGAGCGCACCATCAGCGGCCGCTCCGTTGCTGCGTACGCCACTAGGTGCCAACGGAACGACCAAATCGTTAGGTGTGACACCAGAAGACACATCGCTGTAGAGAATCGAACCGATGCTGTTCACGGCACGAACTCGGAAGTAGTACGTCCAGTCGTTGATCAAATTAGTGACTGTCAAGGTCCGGGCCGGCGAGACAGGGTGCGTGATTTCCGTCCATGAGCTCGAACCGTTAGGCGAACGCTCCACGATGTAGTCCAGGATCGGCTGGCCACCATCGTT
Source organism: uncultured bacterium (assembly GCA_903850745.1). GTDB lineage: Bacteria > Actinomycetota > Actinomycetes > S36-B12 > S36-B12 > CAINMH01. Next base: position 2,065 of record CAINMH010000124.1, on the reverse strand, counting down.
CAAGGGAGCAGACCACGTGATCGTGGCTTGCCGATCACCCTTGACGCCTACTACATCAAGTGGCTTGCCCGGCACAGTTGCCACCTGAACGGCATTGGACTCGACGTACTGCGCACTCAGCGGAATCTCGGCGGTATTGATCGCCAAAACCCGGAATGTGTAGGTTCTGCCATTGTCCAGGTTGACCACCGTGGTGAACAGGTCTGCCGACGGCGTGTGATCGAAAGTTGTCCAGTCGCCATCCGAAGCCTTGTACTGCACGCGATAGTCGATGATCGCTGCGCCACCATCGGACAGCGGGGCGTCCCAGACGAGGCTCACCGAACGCGCGCCAGGGGAGGCTACAACGTTGCGTACGTTGCCCGGTCGGGTTGCAGGCGTGATCGGTCCGATCACTTCGGAGGCGGGGCCCTCAGCCACCGGCGCACTGTTCTTGGCCGCGATCTTGAAGTAGTAGCCGGTCCCATTGGTGAGACCAGTGATCGCCACATCTGTGGAGTTAGCACTCGCCGCGCGGGTGTAGAGGGTCCAGTCCGTACCATTCGTGGAGATATAAATCGGATAGTCCGTGATGGGTGCGCCACCGTTGGAGATCGGAGGTGACCAATTGAGCGTGACAAGATTTTCGCCACGGACACCGCGCACGTCAACGGGTGCGCCAGGGGTAGTACATGGAGTCACCGGATTCGACTCTGGACTGAGGCGTGACAAGCCCCCGTTGGAGTTAGCAGCATTTTGAGCCCGCACTCGGAAGGTGTAGGTGCGGCCATTAACGAGTCCAGTGACCTCAGCCGCGGCCACATCAGATGGCGTGTGCACGAACGTTTCCCATTGGACGCCGTCGGAGGAGTACTCGATGAAGTAGTCCGTAATCGGGGAACCACCGTCGTAGGGCGCCGTCCAACTGAGACTGACCCGCTGATCGCCTCGTACTGCAACCACACCGGTCGGTTGCGAAGGAGCGCCAGCAGCCGGGGTGACTGACACGGGTGATGTGAAGATCGAAGTCCCAGCGGCAGCAGCGGTCTTGGCAGCGACTCGGAGGTAATACTCCGAACCATTCGACAGGCCTAGTACCAGCGACGCGGCCTCCGCACTCGGCGTATGCGAGTAGGTGGTCCATTCGACATCCGTCGCGAGGCGGTACTGCACGACGTAGTCGATGACGGGCAGTCCGCCATTGATCACCGGCGCCACCCACGTCAGCTGAGCGCCAGCAAAATAAGGAACGCCTTCCAACGCGGTCGGTGGATCGGGGGTGCCAGCTGGGGTCACCGGAGTCGACGCGACGCCGGTGAGAGAGACGGGGCTGAACGCGCCATTCTTGGCAGCAACTCGGAAGGTGTAGGAGATACCGTTTTGGAGCCCAGTGACCGTGTATGACGTGTCAGTAGAGCCGGTAAGAATTGCCTCGGACCACTGCACGTCATTAGTGGAGTACTGCACTAGGTACTCAATGATCGCTGAGCCATTGTCGGTTGAGGGGGCAGTCCACGAGACGGTGATCGCACCATCGCCAGTGACTGCGGATGTATTGGTCGGAGCAGAAGGCGCCTTAGCAGGCGTAACTTCCCCGGTCGCCACCGAAGCAGGCGAGAGTCCAACACCGTTGGTCGCTGTCACTGTGAATGTGTAGGCAGCCCCGTTGGTAAGCCCCGTAACGATGCATGCCACCAGCGGCGCGTTGACCGAGCACGTGACAGGCGGATCGAGTGCCACACCGCCTACGAGAGTCGTCACGTCGTATGAGGTCACGCGGAGCCCACCATCATCGGTCGGCGCGGACCACGAGAGCCACACCTCGCCATCATGGGAAACAGCAACGACATTTGTAGGTGCGCTGGGCACTGTCGCCGGCACGATCTCGCCAGAGGCGAACGATGCCAAGGAAGACCCAACTGTGTTCGTCGCAACCACGGTAAACGTGTAGGTCACACCATTGGTGAGTCCCGTGACGTCGCAAGTTGTGGCGACTGAGGGGTCCGGTGACACCGCATTGACGGTGCAGGTCTTGCCAGGGATCGCCAGTCCGTTGACGCGAGCCGTCGCTGTGTAGCCGATGACT